>JAKAKY010000118.1 GCA_021824365.1 Bacteroidota bacterium
AAATACATTATTCCTTTGTTTTCGCCCCTGGGTGATTTATTTATGTTATTGGGCCTGTTCACAGAAAATCGTGGAAAAATTGCCGTGTATTACCTAATATTTTTAGTGGTAGATGCACTGATTGCAACAATGGCTTTTGTATTTGAAAAAGAAAACCCCATTAAATTGTTGTGGATTATTCCGCAACGATTGGTATATCGCTGGCTCATGCTCGTCATTTTATTCCGTGCATTTAAACGGGCACTAAAAGGCGAATTGCAACATTGGGGTGTATTGAAAAGAACCGGTAATGTAAAAGATTTATCATTGGCCGATGTTACTTAATAGCTGTTGGCCAGATTGGTAAAGGCACTCTTTTTTCATTTTACAGCATGGTATAATTATACTAACTTGCAAACCACTTTATAACAGGTATAAGCTGTAAAAAATGCAATGGATCTTGTTTTTTTGAAGCTTCATAAAACAACTATCAATGAAATTGAAAGACATCCAGGTTCAGAATGAAAAAGAAACCAGAGCGGGTTTTGGAGAAGGTATCTATGAGGCAGGAAAAGCCAACGAAAAAATAGTGGTACTAACGGCTGACTTGGCCGGCTCTATGAAAATTGCTCCTTTTATTAAAGCGTTTCCCGAGCGCTTTGTGCAATGCGGTATAGCCGAAGCCAATATGATTGGCATTGCTGCCGGTTTAACTATTGGTGGTAAAATACCCTACACTACTACTTTCGCCAATTTTAGTACCGGAAGGGTATATGATCAAATCAGGCAAAGTGTGGCTTATAGTAATAAAAACGTAAAAATTTGCGCATCTCACGCCGGGTTAACATTGGGTGAAGATGGTGCTACACACCAAATATTGGAAGATATTGGGCTAATGAAGATGTTGCCGGGTATGACGGTAATTGTACCCTGCGATTTTAATCAAACCAAAGCGGCAACCAAAGCCATTGCCAATTATCAGGGCCCAGTTTATTTACGCTTTGGTCGCCCCAAATGGCCCAATTTTACCAGTGAAGATGGTAGCGATTTTGTGATAGGTAAAGCACAGAAACTGAGTGAGGGTACAGACGTTTCTATTTTTGCCTGCGGCCACATGGTTTGGAAGGCCGTTGAAGCCGGACGTATGTTGGAAGAAAAAGGAATTAGTGTGGAACTGATTAATATACACACAATTAAGCCTTTAGATGAAGCAGCCGTATTACAATCAATTACCAAAACAAAATGTGCTGTTACCGTTGAAGAACACAATATTATTGGTGGATTGGGCGATTCTATTGCACAGGTGGCTGCCAAACACTTACCTATCCCTATTGAATATGTAGGCACTAAAGATACTTTTGGCGAAAGCGGCACACCAATGGAATTATTGCAGAAATATGGCTTAGATGCCCCACATATTTTTGCTGCAGTTGAAAAAGTACTGCAACGAAAAAATAGTTAATCAATCAATTCTTTTATAGAAAGCCTTCATTTAAAGCTGAAGGTTTTTTTATGCATAAAGATCTGTAATCTTTTAATAAGCACCACATAAAAAACAGCTATTTACAAAATGGCATCAATTTTTTTAGCCAGCATATGGTCTTTTTCAGTTACTACATTACCTGCATCATGGGTGTTGAGCCAAATTTCAACGGTGTTCCAAACATTGGTCCATCGCGGATGATGGTTCATTTTTTCCGCCTCCATGGCTACACGAACCATGAATGCAAATGCTTCAGAAAAATTGGCAAATACAAACTTTCTGTAAAGGTGTTGATTGTTTTCCTGCCACATAAAGTTGCTTTTATTTGATTAAATAATCAGGTTGCTGATATTTTTAATTTGGTCTACAGTTATCTCCGTTACCAATTGTACATTACCTAATTTCTTTATGTTTTCCATCATATGGTGGCACCTGTTATCCGCTATTCTGTCGCCTTTCATTAACCAAATAAAATCTAAATGTTTTAGTTCGGGTAATAAGGCTTCGCCATCGCATTGGTTCTGGTACAAATAATGCACTAAACTACTTTCAGTGTGGGTAGAAGTATACAGGTTAAAACGGTATATCCTGTTTTTTTTATGCATTTCAACAGGAGCATCGGTGTATAATGAAAAATTAAAATCTAAAAAACTGTTCAGCATCCAGATAAAATAATAATTCTTTACCGGCGCCATAATACCCAATATTCTGGTTTCATCAAAATACTCATGATTCATTTGGCTCATATCCAACTTTTGCTTTATCATGGCCATTGTAATGAAAGTTTTTATTAGGGTTTACTTTTAATGTGGTTGGTGCCTGTTGTTATTTGTGTTTGAATGTCCCGAATCATTCCCAGAATAACCAACGTTTTTTCTTCGGTACTATTGGTTAAACAATTTTTTGTGAATAAATATTGTATGCCTGGAATTGTGCGGGAGTTTACGTTTTGTTGATTTTCAGTTGAATGAAAGTGGTAAGTTTGCTTTAAAGGTATGCTCAAAGCTTGCGTATAGTAGCCATGCTGAAAGGTATCTGTTTTTGTGGTAGTATCGGCCATAATTTCTATGGCATATTGACAGTGAAGCGAATGGATTGTTTCAAGTTGATTTAACAATCCGGTATTAGCTAAATGATATGGTTGATAAGGTTGATACACCAATACATAATTCAGCTTAGTTTGTTTTTGCAACACATCGGTCAGACTAAGTAAAGTAGCCAATCCTTCCACCGGCTGCCGGGTGTATAGTATTAAAGTGCTGTCTGCATGATGATTAATGAATGACACATAATTAACTGAACGAAAAGTTTTGGGTTGTATAGAAACGGATACATTTATATCCATTGTATTTACTTCATCTGCATTGCTTTTGCACCATCCGGAAGGAGTAATACAAACAATGGGAATGGGTAGTGAATCATTTCTTTGAAACGGGTTAAATGTAATGGCATTCTGAAAACTGGAATCAGTATTATAAAACAGCAATGCAGATGCTCCTTTCGCTGCTGCTCTTTTTGATTCTTTTATACAGTATGCAGTAAAATCAAATTTTGGGTCTTGTGCATGTTCATGAATAATATCTGATAGATTCCTGAACCATGGTGCTCCGGATTCATTCAAGGCAGGAGCCGCTGAGCCGATGATTTGGGTGTTGGAACTGAAATGTAAAGGGAAAAAATCAGTACCGGCTTGTAATGAAATACCATTTAAGGAAACTGATGTGTTATTGTTTCGATAATCATTTCCCTCATTAATAACAAAACTATCAGCAAATTGATTATTGTTTAAAGGCGTAATGACCTTTTGCTCCATGAATTCCTGAAAATATCCGGGAATGTTTTGCTGTTCAATAGCCTGTAATTGAGTTAAATGGTGCATAATCTGCGCTTTCAGTTGTGCAGCTGCTGCCTTTTCTTCTTTTAATTTTTTTCGTTTTGATTGTGCCTGAATGGACGAAGGGAAAAAAAGTATCCCCGCCAACATCAAACAAACCAATGGATGTGTTTTTTCAAAAGGCCATGAAACTAATTTTCCCAAAATCGTAGAATAGTTTTGTAGTTGACAGGATGCTTTCATATATAAATCTTATACAAAATTAACCTGCCTCTTTAATTTTTGTACTAAGGTGTATAAATATTCTTTTCCCAACCTCGAAACAGCATAGCTTTGACTACCATTAATTTTGCTGACTTATACATGCACGTGAAGCAACAACCATTATCAAGAATAGCTTTAGTAGGAAATCCAAACAGTGGCAAAACCTCTTTGTTTAATGCATTAACCGGCTTAAACCAAAAAGTAGGCAATTTCCCCGGCGTTACGGTAGATAAAAAAACCGGTATTATTGATATTGATGAGGCTTTGAAAGCAGAATTGATTGATTTGCCGGGTACTTATTCTTTATATCCCCGAAGAGCAGATGAATGGGTGGCTTATAAGGTACTTATGCATGCCGATCATGATATTAGTGCTGATATTATTGTTTTGGTGGCCGATGCCAGTAATTTAAAACGCAATTTTTTGTTTTGCTCTCAAATTGTTGATTTAAAAAGGCCGGTAGTGGTAGCCCTTACTATGAACGATTTGGCTGCCAAAAAAGGAATTAAAATTGATGTGGCCGGTATAGAAGCCGATTTAGGCGTGCCGGTAGTGCCGGTAAACCCCAGAAAAAATAAGGGCCTTGCACATTTGCGGAAAGTAATAGGAATGGTAGCCAAACAACAATACGCTATTCCGGCACGCGATTTTATTAATAATAAAAGTGTTGCCGCCGGGGCTATTGAATCAGTACAACAAATATTCCCTCAATTAAGCGATTATGCAGCTATTCATTTCTTAATTAATCACGAAAATTTTCCTTTAACACAGCAGCAGCAGGATGCGATTGAAGCTATTGAACAAAAAAACAATTTCAACCCTACCAAAACGCAGGCAGAAGAAATTTTAAACAGATATCGCCGTATTCAACAAATACTGCAAAAAAATGTAGTAGAACCTGATCCGTTAGAGCAAAAGCTATTTACCAATCATTTAGATAATATGCTATTACACAGGGTTTGGGGGTATTTGATTTTATTGGTTGTATTGTTTCTCTTATTTCAAAGTATTTTTTGGTTAGCCAGTTACCCAATGGATGGCATTGAATGGACGTTTACACAAATCGGTAACTATTTAAGTCATACTTTGCCGGAAACATGGTGGAGTAACCTTTTAATAAACGGCTTGGTAGCAGGAATGAGCGGAATTATGGTATTTATCCCACAAATCATGATTTTGTTTGGGCTCATTACCATTTTGGAAGATTCCGGTTATATGGCCCGAATTAGTTTTTTGAGTGATAAATTAATGCGCAAAGTAGGCCTGAATGGTAAAAGTGTGATGCCCATGATTAGTGGTTTTGCCTGCGCCGTGCCTGCCATCATGAGTACCAGAAACATTGAAAATAAAAAGGAACGGCTTTTAACCATTATGGTTACCCCGTTAATGAGTTGTAGTGCCCGCTTGCCGGTTTACACTATTCTAATTTCGTTGGTTATCAAAAACACCTATTATTTCGGCTTTCTCAGTCTGCAGGGCTTGGTAATGATGGGTTTATACCTGTTGGGTTTGGTAATGGCCTTAATTGTAAGTGCCGTGATGAAGGGTTTTATTAAAATGAATGAGAAAAGCTTTTTTATTTTAGAATTGCCCATTTACCGGGCACCCCGTTGGAAGAATGTAGGTATTACCATGGTAGAAAAAGCCAAAATTTTTGTACGTGATGCGGGTAAGGTAATTATGGTGATTAGTTTGTTGCTTTGGTTTTTAAGTACTTATGGCCCCGGAAATAAAATCCAACAGTTAGAAGCAGAATATACGTATTTAATACAACAACAGCCGCAGCAAACAGCAAAACTGCAAAGAGAGCTGGCTTCGCAAAAATTACAACATTCTTATGCGGGCATTTTGGGTAAAACCATTGAACCGGTTATCCGTCCGTTAGGTTTTGATTGGAAAATTGGTATTGCACTCATTACTTCATTTGCGGCAAGGGAAGTGTTTGTAGGCACTATGGCTACATTGTATTCGGTTGAAGAAGGAACAGAGGATGTTTCATTGCGTGAAAAAATGCAGCAGGCAAAGTATTCAGATGGCAGTAAAGTGTACACCCTGCCGGCAGGTTTATCATTAATGGTATTTTACGTATTGGCGATGCAGTGTATGAGTACACTGGCTGTAGTAAAACGCGAAACCCGTAGTTGGAAATGGCCTGTTATTCAGTTTGTATACATGACCGGACTGGCATACGTCATGAGTTTTATTGTGTACCACATTTTTTAATGATAATAATCCCACAATAATTTGGAAATCTTTCGGGTTAGTTTCCAGGCTTCATTGTTTTCTTCCCAACTTTGGTCAATATTGTGATTGGTGCAAAGGCAAAAAATATAGCTGCCTTTCTTCCCATTTACATACAATACCTCACTACGGCTGGCATTTACAGCACCATTTTTGCTGGCTACAAATACATCGGCAGGTATTTGCGAAATAGCTTCTTCATCCCAATAATTTCTGCCCAGTAATCGCAACATTTTTGCATCATAAGGTTGCCCCAATAATTGGCCCGAAACAATTCTTTTCATAATGTTGGCCATTTCAAAAGGGGTAGTTTGTCCCCAACCATAGGCATTTCTATTGGTTTCTCTGCCAAATGTTCTGCTGTTTACCCGTGTTTGTTGAAAACCTAAGCTATCCATTAATGTATTAATTCGCTTTCCACCTCCTGCAATTTGTTGTAACCAAAGGCTGGCCGTATTATCGCTGAGCGATAACATTAATAATATCAGCTTACTTAATTCAATTTTTTCATCCGTTTTAAACGAAGCCAGCATATCTACACCGGGGTAGGTTAATGTATCATAATAAGTAAATAGTTGATGATAGCTGAGGGTGCCGGCTTTTATGGCATCTGTTAACGCAATTAAAATGGGAATTTTAACCATGCTGGCGGTTGGGAATAGCGTATCAGCATGTATTTGTACCGATTTGTTATGATTAAAGTTATATACATAAATACCCGCCTGCCCATGAAAGCCATCAAGTGCTTTTGTGATAGCTTGTTCTAATTTTTTATCTGTTTTTTGTGCGGTAGCCGTTTGTGTGTTTGTAAAAACAAGTATCAAAAAAAATACGAAACCTGTAATGGCTGTTTGGAAGGGAAATGTACATCGTGCTACTTTAAAAGGAATACATGGTTCATGAAAAAGTGTTTTTGGGAGCATAAACAGATGATTTGATTTGTATCGTGGTTGTTGTAAGTGTTAGTACCTCAATAAAAATACAGCATTTGGAACATACCCCAAAAAAAGGAACGGCCAGATAAAAATATCAGCCGTTCTA
The DNA here is from genome assembly GCA_021824365.1 of Bacteroidota bacterium. Classification (GTDB taxonomy): domain Bacteria; phylum Bacteroidota; class Bacteroidia; order Chitinophagales; family Chitinophagaceae; genus Hydrotalea. Next base: position 6,843 of record JAKAKY010000118.1, read on the forward strand.
TACTATTCACCCTGCCTGAAAATAAAAATAAATTGGTACAGGCTCCCTTTTTTAAATTTTAAAACCATGATGAACCAACAACTAAACCTATTTTGTGTATTATACAAAAAGGATGTTCCCGTTTTTTATAACAGAAACATCCTTTTAATACAATAATTGGTAAACATGGTTATAGGATATTGCATGGATTAAATGGATATTGAATCTGATGTAAACTTAATTCATGCTTTTACTCCTGCAAATAGAAGTATCTGTTAATTTCTTGTAGGAATATAACGACAAGCCGGCTGCTTTGTCCGGCTCTGTTCATTTGTAAGCGATTCATTATTTTGCTTTAGCAAAGTGTTCGGCTGCTTTTTGCCAGTTCACTACATTCCAGAAAGCAGATAAATACTCCGCTCTGCGGTTTTGATATTTTAAATAATAAGCATGTTCCCAAACATCCACTCCTAAAACAGGCTTACCTTTTACTTCTGTCACATCCATTAATGGATTATCCTGATTAGGGGTAGATGAAATTTCTAATTTGCCATCTTTCACTATTAACCATGCCCATCCGCTTCCAAAGCGCGTCATACCTGCATTGGCAAATTTTTCTTTGAATGCTTCAAATGAGCCAAATGCGGCGTCAATGGCTTTGGCTAAATCTCCGGATGGTGTACCCCCGGCTTTTGGGGCTAAAATTTCCCAGAAAAAACTATGGTTCCAGTGCCCGCCACCATTGTTTCGAACGGCAGGAGAAATACTGCCTGCAGCAGCAACCAGCTCCTCTAAAGATTTTCCTTCCTGTGGTGTGCCTGCAATGGCTTTGTTTAAATTATCAACATAGGCCTGGTGGTGTTTGGCATGGTGTATTTGCATGGTGGCAGTATCAATAAACGGTTCTAACGCATCGTGTTCATAAGGTAATGCGGGCAGTGTAAATGACATAATTAAACTATTTAATAGGTGAACAATTTAGTTGGATGTCAAAATTAACCAATAATTGCTGTTATTATTTAAATTTTGTGTTAAGGGTTAATCTTTTTAAATTGAAGGCTCTTTTATTTTCTCATTTCGATAATTACAGTCATATGAAAAAAAACAAAACAATTGCCTCCCGTAGGTTGTTTATTGAAAAGCTATCAAAAGGCGCCGCGGCTGCAGCATTATTACCCGGTATAGGCAGTTGGGCAGCTACTAACCGTACCGCCTTTCTGCCTGGCAGAAAATATAGTGCCAACGACCATATTCAAATTGCGCTGATTGGGGCCGGCGGTATGGGTACAGCTGATGCCAATACAGCTATTACAGTTCCGGGTATTAAGTTAATTGCGGCCTGCGATTTATATGACGGGCGTTTAGCTGATGCCAAAAAACATTATGGCAATGATTTATTTACAACACGCGATTATCGTGAAATCATTAATCGAAAAGATGTAGATGCTGTGATTGTGGCCACGCCTGATCACTGGCACAAAGCCATATCCGTTGATGCCATGAATAAGGGTAAACATGTGTATTGCGAAAAACCGATGGTACATGATGTAACGGAAGGATCGGCTGTGGTGGCAGCACAAAATGCCAATAAGGTAGTATTTCAGGTGGGTAGTCAGGGTATGAGTTCACTCGGCAATGAAAAGGCAAAAGAATTATTAGCAGCAGGAGCCATTGGCCAATTAAATTATGCCGAAGGTTTTTGGGCCCGCAATTCTCCTTTTGGTGCCTGGCAGTATGATATTCCTGCCGATGCCTCTACCAAAACAGTTGATTGGAAAACTTTTCTACACAATTACTCCGACAGGCCGTTCGACCCCCTCCGTTTTTTTCGCTGGCGTTGTTACCGCGATTATGGCACTGGCGTTTCAGGTGATTTGTTTGTACATTTGTTTTCCAGTCTTCATTTTATCACTAATTCCATTGGCCCAAACAAAGTGATGGCAACCGGTGGGTTGCGGTATTGGAAAGATGGCCGCGAAGTGCCAGACATTTTGTTAGGTATGTTCGATTATCCGGAAACAGCTGTGCATCCGGCTTTTAACCTCTCGCTTCGCGTTAATTTTGTAGATGGCACTGCCGATAATACCTATTTGAGAATGGTGGGTAATGAAGGTTCGATGATTGTAGAATGGGATAAAGTAACGCTTACCACCAATAAAAGTTATGCCGCCGCCGATGATCCGCTTTTAAAAACAAAATTAAATGGTAGCAATATTGCCGGTTACGACCGTAAGAAAATGCTCCCACCTGATTCTATTATTTATAAAGCAGAAGAAGGTTACAAAGGGGCGCATTTTGATCATTTCTATAATTTCTTTCAAGATATCAGAAATGGAGCCGCTTCCCGTGAAGATGCTTTATTTGGTTACAGGGCAGCCGCACCGGCACTATTGTGTAACGATAGCTATTTTAAGCAAACTACCATGCGTTGGAATCCGGAACAATTAACAGTAGTTTCCTAAAAATTACTCCATGCAAAAAAATGCTTTATTTAACTGCTGTCGTTATTGTTAAGGCTATTGATTTTATTCCTCTTTAATTGGTGGGGTCGT
>JAKAKY010000119.1 GCA_021824365.1 Bacteroidota bacterium
AAAGGTAGTAATGAGTGGTTGGGAGTTATTTTTTTATTATTGAACGCATGAATAAGTATTTTACTTTATCGTTCTTATTGGTTTTTGTTACAGCTATTTTGCTGGGATTTTCTCCCGGTAATTTATTGCATATACAACATAAAGGTCTGCAATATACACTTCCTGCAATCAACGTTGAACGTGTACCTGCTTTAAATCTTAAACAGAAGTTTTCTATATTTTCGAAAAAAGCCCATCCTGTATCTTATTCTTTTGATAGTGCTGTTGTTCCATTTTCATGCCCTGCAAAATTGATTGTACAAAAAGATACAACAATATGTAAGGGTGATACCGTTACCCTTACTGCTATTAAGCCTGTGCATGTAGATAGTGAACCGCCGGGAGTTTGGGTATTGTTAATTAATGGCAATAATATTGATCAAACAGCTTTTAATCTGAAATCCTATGGTTATGATAAAATCAATCAGTATTTGTATTCTATCATTAATAAAAGAATTATTCGTTATGATTTGAAGACCAAAATCAACACCGAAATTTTTGCCAATAACTGGCCGGGTAACTATACCGAGTTTACGTATGACTATACCAATAACAGATTGATTTTATATCATGCAGGTACCGACAATGTGTATGCAGTGCCTGCAGCAGGTGGTACCTGGACGCAGATTGGAAATGGTGCATCTGATAATTCCAGTTATAATGCCAGTTCTTTTTGGAATCCCATTACCAACAGCCCCGGATTTTATGGCGGTTATGGTGGTTTTACGATGAAGAACTGGATTTATGAAAATGCATTATCGTGGATTCAAAAACGCGCTAACTTAAGTGATTGTAATCCACCTAAAGGGGGAAACTTAATGGGTACCTCTGCTGATGGTAAAACCCTTTTTTTATTTTCCGGACAGGGTAGTTGTGATGGAAATGAATTAAGTGGTACTTGCTCATTGGGCAGCCCCTGGGCAACTGCCAATGGTATGTTTTGTTGGTTGAAAGATTTGTACGCATTGGATTTGAATACTTACACATTCACCAATATCTTACCTGTTAATAATAGCTCTATTCAATATGAAGGCGCAATGACTTACGATTATGATAAAAACAGGTTTTATTTATTTGGTGGTTTTCAGCCTACAGGCGATTATCCACAGAACCAATATTTGGTAAATACCAATAAAACATTTCGGTATAACCGGGGTACTGATACCGGGTTTAACCAATTTGTAGGTACAGGTGCTGTTCCTCCGGCAGTTCCATTAAATACATCGAACGGTTATGCCTATTATGATCCAATTGATAAAAGAGTTATATGGGCCAGAATTGATGGCATTTGGGCTTATTATCCCGATTCTTCTCTTATAAAACAACCTAAGCCCACCTTAGTTTGGTCAACAGGCGATACTACCACTACGATAAAAGTACATCCCTCACAAACTACAACCTATTCAGTTACCTATACGGATAGTCCCTATGTTTGTAAAGATCAGGTTACCATTAAAGTAGATGCATTAAAAACACAATTAACAGCCACCACTACAGTTTGTAATGATACTACCAGGGTATTAAATGCAGGTTCAGGCTTTACCAGTTATTTATGGTCAACCGGTAACACTACTTCAACTATCACAGTAGATTCAAGCGGCGTATATAAAGTTACTGTTACTGATAGTCTTTGCAAGGTTACCGATAGCACCAAAGTACAATTTGCAACCAGCCCTAAACCTTTTACTATACAAGCAAGTTCAGATACTGTTTGTCCGGGTGCAAAAGATACTTTATCCATTATAAGCCCTGAAACGGGTGTAACATATAATTGGTATAAAGTAGGTAATAATACCATATTGTTTACCGGAAATACCTATATAACCCCTGCAATTAGTCAGTCTGCTAATTATGTTGTATTAGCAAACACCAATCCACCAATCTGCGCTGCAACCAGTGCAACAATTAGCATTCAGGTAGCAACAACTTTGAGTACACCGGTAGTTAAAGTCGATACCATTACAGCTAACAGTGTTTTATTTAGTTGGTTACCTGTTCCAGGTGCTATAAGTTATTTAATTAGCTTAGATAACGGAGCCACCTTTCAGTTACCAGCAGCCGGTCCAACAGCATTAGAAGAATTGGTTACAGGTTTAGGCCCTAATCAAACTATTAACTTCCAGGTAAAAGCTTTGGGTAAGAAAGCTTGTCAGGAAAGTGTACCTGGCAGTATTTCAGCAACTACTTTAAATCCGATTGGCGACGCCATTTTTATACCGAATTCATTTACTCCGAATGGTGATGGCAATAATGATTTGTTTTTTGTATATGGTAATACCATTAAAACCATGAAATTATCGATATACAATCAATGGGGACAATTAATATTTTATACCACCACACAATCACAGGGTTGGGATGGCAGTTATAGTGGAACCAAAATGCCGGTAGGAGTATATTATTATTCTTTTGAAGCAACATTACAAAACAACGAAAAAGTAAAACGAAGTGGTTCCATAACCCTTATTCGATGAGGTAATCAGGAGGATATGAAGAAATTTAAATACTATATAATGACGGGTTTATTGTTTTGCATTTCTTTTGCAGAAGCGCAAATAGACCCTCATTTTACACAGTATTATGCCGGTCCCATGTGGTTAAATCCTGCTATGACCGGAGTGATGGATGGCGATTATAGAACTACTGCAAATATTCGCAATCAGTGGGCATCAGTTGCTACACCCTTGTTAACCAAGGGAATTAGTTTAGATGCAGCATTACCCAATAATTTTGGGATTGGATTAATGGTATTAAATCAGTCTGCCGGTGATGGTGGCTATAATTATACCAATAGTTATTTATCACTTTCTTATCAGGTACATTTAAGTGCGTATAAACGATTAAGCGGTGGTTTTCAGTTAGGATTTATTTACAGAGGTGTTGATCCTTCTAAATTAAAATTTGGAAATCAATTTAATCCGCTGGTTGGTTATGATCCTACTTTACCCTCTAATGAAATTTTTTCTAAAACATCGGCCTATACATTAGATGGAAGCGTTGGTGTAATGTATTATGATGGTGACCCCAATAAAAAAATTAATCCATTTGCAGGTGTTAGTTTATACCACCCAACACAACCCACCGATAAATTTTTGCAGGCTAGTAATAGTTTTATTCCCGTACGCTATTCTATTCATGCCGGAACAAGAATTGCCGTGAGCGATTTAGTTCATTTAACACCTCATGTAATCTATGAACGTCAGGGTGCTGCATCTGAAATTGCCGGTGGATTATATATGAATTATACATTAGATTATAGCAAAGATTTAATTGCTGGAGTGATGTACAGAAACAATGATGCTATTGCACCAAATATTGGTATTAATTTAAATGGTTTTATTGTTGGTTTGAGTTATGATATTAATATTTCAACTTTAAATAGTGCATCGCAATACCGGGGTGGTTATGAAATTTCAATTAGCTATGTACATCGCAAAAAAATTCCTGCTACCAGGTTCATTTGTCCCCGTCTTTAATCCAACCTTATTCGGGTTAGTGCATTGTTATTCTGTTTTACGGAATAACTTTTTTTTGTAATTATACCATTATATCATCCAATTAATTCTATAAAGTTTCTGAACAAATTTCAGCTAAGCAATAATATTTACCCACATAATGTTAAAAACTTATTGAGCTGTTTTTACCTGTGTGCTGTAAAGTGTGCCTATATTCACACATAGAAAATCTCTTTTATAACATTAGCATGCTGTATAGAGTAACATTACTAACCCTTTTTTTATTCAGGCGCATTACTATTATTTTAGTGATGTTATTTTCCTTATCAGTTGTAAATGCGCAATCTATACGGGCTTATACGAAGCGGGCGGATCAACTGTTCAAAGAAAAAAATTATTATGGCGCTGCTCTGTTATATAGTAAAGCTTTGAATGGCAATTTTAACAATGGGAATGGCGTTTTGCCCTATACACCTGTGGTACATAAACATGGCCGAAAACCAAAAGGTGCCAAAGAAATTTATATCACGCATCAGTTAGCAGAATCCTACAGATTGTATCACGACTATCAGGATGCACTGCCCAACTATGAACGTTATTTAAATTTGGAAAAAAAGCCTGATATCATGGCTTATTTGTGGTATGGTGTGTCATTGCGTGCTACGAATCAGCCGGATAAAGCCATTGAAGTTTTGTCAAAATTTACGGCTGAACATACGCAGGAAGATGCTTATACAGCATTGGCACTAAAAGAAATGGCCGATTGCCGTTTTAATATTGAGCAACAACAAAACCTGCAACGTTTTGCCATACAAAAACTATCCGCACCCATTAATGCATTAGGCTCTAACTATGCCTACACAAAATTAAATGACAGCATTTTTGTTTTTAGTAGCTCAAGGCCCGATACCATCGGAAAAAGTAAACAGGTAATTTATCGTTCAGCATTATACCAGTTCAATAATAACCAAAAATCGATAAGTAAAATATTTTCACAGGGCTTAGCTTACGATGCTGCTGCGGCGCAGTTTTCAGCAGACAGGTTACATATTTATTTTACCGGTTGGAATGAAGATCAACAAAACGAGGCAAACAAATATATTATCTATACTGCATCACGTTCGGGTGTAGATGTGACATGGGACGCACCTTATGCTTTAGACACTTTGGTAAATGCAAAAAGCTATAATGCCCGCCATCCTTTTGTTACAAAAGATGGTAAATATTTGTTTTTTGCCTCTGACAGGCCGGGCGGTTTTGGAAAATATGATATTTGGAAAATTGATTTAATGGATGGATTACCAAATGGAACACCCGAAAATTTAGGAGCAGCTATTAATACCGAAAATGATGATGTTGCTCCCGTATTTTTGGAAGATAGTGCTACGCTATATTTTAGTTCGAATGGAAGAGTTGGTTTAGGTGGTATGGATATTTATAAAAGTAAAGGCAACATCGTTATCAATCAATGGAATACAGCTCAAAATTTAGGGTTACCCATCAATTCCGTAAAAGATGATATTTATTACAATAGTTTTGGCAATAATGCCGATACCAGTTATTTTACCTCAGACAGGGAATCACCCTGTTGTTTAGAGATATTCCAGTCCGTTAAATTACCACCATTACCTGATACAAATAAACAGCCTGCTATAGATACTTCAAATAAAAATCAAACAGATACAACCGTAAAAAATATTACGCCAATTTTAACAATACCCGTTAATAAGTTAAGTAATGAAGAACAAATGCGCAGGCATATTCTTGATTCATTAAACAGCGCCACTGTTAAAAGGATATCCGTTAATTTTGATTTTTATAAAGCAAAAGTTCGGCCGGAAGATAAAAATAGTTTAGATACAATCATTCAAATATTGAAAGAAAATCCTGAGTTGAATGTGGTGATTGGTTCATTTACCGATTGTAAAGGAAAATTTGAATTAAACTTACGTTTATCAAAAGCCCGTTCATTAGCCGTTAAAATGTATTTGATAAAACATCATATTGATGCATCGAGAATTAATGTTGATTTTTATGGTGAACAACATTTGATTTTACCGTGTAAAGATGATGCTACCTATGATACTGCACAACAAATAGCCAATCGGAGGTCAGATGTTATTGTAACACGTTCTAAAAATCCTAAATGGATTCCTTCAGGAAAAGAATTGGATATTAGTCAAATTTTAGATGATATCAGGAATGGCCGGCGTCCGTTTAGAATGGTACCAGATGAACCTGCTGCCAAAGCCAATAATAATTTAAAAGCTGAACGGCAATTATTAAGAGAAGAAAAAGCCAGAGCCAGAGCTGAACATTTAGCTGATTTAAGAGAAGCAAGAAAATTGAAACAACAGCAACAGGAAGCAGCAGCAAGGTTAAGGCGTGAAGAAAAAACAAGGGCTGCAGCAGAACGAAAAGCCAGATTGCAGGCTGAAAAAGAAGCCAGACAAGCATCTGCCCGCCAACAAAGGGCACAGCAAAATGCAGCCAACAATAATCCGTACATCACTAAACCATCGAAAGCAAACAACAATGTGGCTATGAGCAAAAATATACCGCCACATATTGAAAACGAGTTGTTACAAAAAGATAAAAAAATTGCCACACTCGATTCCATTTCAGCAATTAAGAGCAGGCTTTTATTAACTGCTATTAATCACAGATCCATTAATCAGGTGTTTACAGTTTACACAACTTCAGATTCTGTGCAAGTTGATTTGTATGACAATGGAACTTTTGATCATGATAGTGTATCTGTAATATACAATTCGGAAATTGTGGTGTATAAACAGGAGTTGAAAACAGATAAAGGCATTAGCTTTAAAGTGCCGGTTGAACCCAATGAGAAAAGAAACGAAATGATATTCTTTGCCGAGAATTTAGGAGATATACCACCTAACTCTGCATTGATGGTAATAACTGATGATCAGGGTAAACGCACGGAAGTGAGTATTTCAAACGATTTAATGCATAATACGATTATTTACTTTGTAAAATTGAAGAAGCAATAATTACTAACCATTTCTATTCCGTATGTATTGCAAGCCCTTTTTCAACTTTGTTTTGAGAGGGCTTTTTATTTAAGCAAAATTATTAAACTGTTAAGTAACAGATTGAGTTGATTCATCAAATACAGCCACCAGTGTTGCTGTTCATGAAATGAAATGAACATTGGATAGCTAAATGAGCAGCAGATTTCATGAATGAAATGAAAATGATACTTTAAAAGCAGTATACTTAATGTTTATGCAGAAATGGTGCCCAATGCCGGGAACGATGAAGTGATTGCGACGCAACAGGTGATGCCATGAAATACTGTTGCCGGTATCATCATTATGCTTGTTTAAATAATACCATTATTTTTTTCCTGTCAGGATAAAAATAATCCATGCAATAATGATTAAACCAACGGAGCCGGCTATAACACCGGGCCAAAATGCCCATTTCCAAAGCAACAAACCCATGGCTGAACCAAAAGTAGTACCGATAAAGCTAAGGCTCATAAAAATGGTGTTTAATCTGTTTCGGGCCTCAGGCATTAATGCATAAACCCTGGTTTGGTTGGTAACGTGTACGGATTGTTGTGCAATGTCAATAAGTATGGTACCCAACACCATCAGTATTAAACTGCTTCTGCCAACATACAAAACAGATAAGCTGATGAGAAACAACGATAACCCTGTTTGTAAAGTATTACGCGGAGTGCCTTTATCACTTAATTTACCAACAAAAGGAGCAGTAATGGCACCTGCAGCACCGGCAATACCAAATAAACCAATTTGATGGGTAGCATAATGAAATGGTACTTTTGAAAGGTGTAAAACCATGGTTGTCCAGAAACTGCCAAACACGGCAAAGCAGCACATATTAATGGCTGTGGCTTCTCTTAATATAGGTTGTGTTTTAATGAGTTGAATGAGCGATTGCATGAGGTGCCCATAGTGGCCTTCAAAAACAACCTGATTTTTGGGAAATCTTTTGTACATAAATAAAGCCAGGAAAATACAAAGGATGGCTGCTATCCAAAACATACTCCGCCATCCTAACCATTCTGCTACAGCACCACTCAGGGTTCTGGAAAGTAAAATACCTACTAAAAGTCCACTCATAACAGTACCTACTACTTTGCCCCTTTGAGCCGGATCAGAAAGGGTAGCAGCTAAGGGAAGAATGAGTTGCGGTACAATAGAACCCGCACCTACAAAAAAACAACAGATTTGAAGAGTTAAAAAATTGGGCGATAGGGCTACACCAATTAATGCAACAATAGCCAAAATGGTAGTAGCAATAATTTGTTTGCGGCGTTCCATCATATCGCCCAATGGTACTAAGACCAATAACCCTGCTGCATATCCTGCCTGTGTTAAATAGGTAGTACTTCCTGCAACATTTTCCGGAACATGAAAATGTTGTGCAATTAAAACAATGAGCGGTTGTATATAATAAATGTTGGCAACAATTAATCCGGTGCAAATGGCCATTAAAACCACATCTTTCTTTTGTAAATACATGGCGCAAAATTGGGGATATTGTTATTTGTCTGCAAATGCAATGTAAACAGATTAGTTTTTAAAACTATGCCAATCACTAATACGGTGATTTTTTATATGATTTACTAAATATTAAAGTATAGTAAAAATATTTAAAAATTTGTTTTAAATTTATTGCGTATCAGTTTTAACAATCACATTTTTTCACCAAAACTAAGCTTATGCAAAACAAATCAGGTTTTTGGCTTTTGTGCGGGCTATTATTGTTTTTGCCCACATTAGCATTTGCGCAACAAAAAAACATCACCGGAAAAATTACAGATCAGAATGGTAATCCTGTAGCGGGTGCTAATATTGCCGTAAAAGGAAGTGCTAGCGGAACCATGAGTGATGCCCAGGGAATTTTTTCTCTGAAAGTATCAGTTGGTTCAACCTTAGAAATTAGTTTCACCGGTTTTAGAACACAAACAGTAAGAATCACCAATGAAACCAATTCATTCAATATTGCTTTAAAAGAAGATTATGCCCGCTTAGATGAGGTAGTGGTTACAGGGTTGGCTACTACTGTTAAAAGAAGCAATGCAGCCAATGCAGTTGCCGTGATTGGCGCCAGAGAATTGGCCGGTACAGCTCCGGCTCAAACCTTTGATGCTGCATTAAATGGTAAAGTTGTTGGTGCTAATATTGTGGTAAATTCCGGTGCACCGGGCGGCGGCACCTCTATCAAATTACGGGGTGTTACTACCATTTTCGGTAATTCGCAGCCATTGTTTGTTGTAGATGGGGTGATAGTAAACAATTCATCTACTTCAGCAGGGTTAAATGCCGTAACTGCTGCCGCGGCTGCAGGTAATTCATCTAATCAGGATAATGCTTCCAATAGAATTGCAGATTTAAATCCGGAAGATATTCAGAGTGTAGAAGTTTTAAAAGGTGCATCTGCTGCCAGTATTTATGGTGCTCAGGCAGCTGCAGGTGTAGTAATTATTACCACAAAAAGAGGCCGTGCAGGTAAAACCCGGTTTAATCTTTCTCAGGATGTGGGCTACAACTCAATTATTAAATACTTAGGCCAGCGGCCTTTAACCAATAAAATTGTACAAGACCAGGGCTGGGATGTTGCCGCATACGATGCAGCCAAAGCAGCAGGCAAATTATACGATTACGAAAAACTAATGTATGGCCAAAAAGGATTTATTCGTGACTCACGGTTATCGATGAGTGGAGGGAATGATAAAACCACCTTTTATATAGCTGGTGGTTTGCAGAATGAAGATGGTATTATAAAAGGTACCGGCTATTCCAATAATTCATTGCGGGTGAATATTGATCATCGTGTGAGTGATAAAATAAAACTAAGCTATAGTTCTACTTATAGATCGGAA
>JAKAKY010000120.1 GCA_021824365.1 Bacteroidota bacterium
CGATTTAAAAATGGTAGAAGCAGCAGCGAAAACAAATACCGACAGAATTGAATTATATACAGAAAGCTATGCCTGTATGTTTGCAGCCGGCCATCAGGAAAAAGCCATTCAACCTTATATTGCCGCCGCAGCATTAGCACATAAATTAGGTTTGGGTATTAATGCAGGGCACGATTTAGATTTACATAACCTTCGCTATTTTAAACAACACATCAAACATTTAGACGAAGTAAGTATTGGCCATGCCTTAATTTGCGATTCATTGTATTTGGGGATCGAAAACACCATTCAACTATATAAACGACAATTACAAATTGCAGAATAAAAAAAATATTATGGCAATACAAAACATCAAAGTGGGCATTGTAATGGGCAGCGATAGCGATTTACCGGTAATGCAGGCTGCTGCAGATATGCTTACTCAATTTAAAATTCCTTTTGAGTTAACCATTGTTTCTGCTCACAGAACGCCTTTGCGTATGTTTGAATATGCACAAAAAGCAAAAGGTCGGGGTTTAAAAATAATTATAGCCGGTGCCGGAGGAGCTGCACATTTACCCGGTATGTTAGCCGCTATAACACCATTGCCGGTAATTGGCGTTCCCATCAAATCGTCCAATTCTATTGATGGTTGGGATTCGATTTTATCTATTTTACAAATGCCTAACGGAGTACCCGTTGCTACTGTTGCCCTGAATGCAGCTAAAAATGCCGGCATTTTAGCTGCAGAAATCATTGGGGCGTTTGAACCTGCAACAGGTACCTTGGTTACACAATATAAATGGCAGTTAGAGCAGGAAGTAAAAGATAAAATTGCAAAAGTAAAAACAGACTATACAAATCAGTTCGATGCTTAATCTAATGCAATAATACCCATTTGCTGACCAAATGCTTTCGAAGCGGCATAGATATGCTGCAATAATACCGGGCCGTGCTGCCCATACAATATCGCAAAATTTTCAACCCGCTCCTGTAATTGCTGATTGGGAAAAATTTTATTTTTAATATGCTCAATCCGTTGCATATCCATTACATGCTTTCGCTTTTCGGCTCTGGCTATTTTTTTTTCTAAAGCTGCTATTTTTTCAATGGCTCTATGTTGTAAAGCCTGCACATGTTTTACTAAAGTAGTATCTGCCTTTGCTGCATGTACTGAAATATTTTGATACACCTCCTTCAATTGTGCCATTTCACCTTCTAACGACAGGTTGTAATCACTATGTCTTTTCACATAATCATTTTGTAACTCCATTAATGGTGTAAATAAATCTTCTAACTGAAAACCCAATGACTGCCATTGTGCTAACAAGCGTTTTTCAGTTACCACAAACGAATTGCGTAACAACAACATGGGATAAGGTACACCTGCTTCCTGAAACACCTTTTTTAATTCTAACCAATAAGCCAACTCACCCCCACCACCAATAAATATAATATTAGGTAATATTGTTTCCTGAAACACACCTCTTAAAATTACGTTGCCACTAAACCTTTCCGGGTGCTGCTGTAATTCCTGTAAAATAGCCTCTTTGCTAAATTGTAAACCTGCTTTTTTAATAATAAAAACATTATTTTTATATTCAATACGTTCCCGATACGTATCCATCAAATAAAATAAATTAACAGGCCTGCCCTGTGTTTGTATGGGGTAATGTTGCTGTAATTTGTGAATGGTAGCTGATACAGCTTTTTGCGAAAATTGCCCGGTTAATTCTTTCACCACAACCGGTTCAAATACTTTTTTTAAACGGGCATTATCAGGTATTAATATCAGCAAGCCAAATTCGGCAAATAATTGATGCACCAATTCTAATGTAGCTTGTTGTATGCTTTTACCTAACGTATACGCCTTTACAAATAATGAGGTGAGTGATTTTCCAAATGGCAATACATCTATCTGGCCTTTCATCTCTTCTATCAGTTGCAGAAACGCTTTATCTACTTTCATTCTGCCAACTGCACCGGTTTGTTGGGTTTGCCAGGTAAGTTGTTTACTGTCTATTGTAATAATTCCTAATTCATCTAAATCAGCATCTTCACTGCCCATATAATAAAAAGGAACAAAATGGTATTGTGGCAGCTGTTCTTTTAAATAATCAGCCTGTTGTATGGCATGTATTATTTTGTAAATAAAATACAAAGGGCCTGTAAAAATATTGGGTTGATGTGCTGTTGTAACAGTAAAAGTGTTCTCACCCAAAATGGCTGTCAGATTTTTTTGCTGAAGCGAAGAAAGGGTTAAACCTGCATATTGTTCCAACAACACACTGTGCAGTAATTGCCGATGGTTGTGTATTTGTTTTCGGGCTTCTATAGCCGCTTTGACGCCGTCTATAGATACGTTATGCTGGTAAAAAGAGCGTAATTGTTGATTTTGCTGCACATAATCTACCGCAATGGCAGAAAAAAAACCGGTAGACTCAATCGGCAAATAATGATTAGTAGCTTCCATGCATGAATGCTTATTTCTATTAAAAAACTGACTGAAGGCAATTGCTGCCATCATTCCATTCCATCACATTTTATACAACCAGTTCGCCTTCAATATCGTAATCGTAGGCTTTGGTAATGCGTACATTAACAAATTCACCAATAGAAAGTTTTTGGGTGGTTAAAATGATTACCTCATTATCTACCTCAACACTGTCAAACTCTGTTCTGCCAATATAGCGGCCTGCTTCTTTTTTATCAACCATTACTTTAAACACCCTACCTACTTTTTCCTGATTTTTTTCTAAGCTAATTTCCTGTTGCACTTCCATTATTTCCTGTGCACGTTGTTGTTTTATTGCAGCAGGTATATTATCTTCTAAGGTATAAGCACTGGTATTTTCTTCATGGCTGTAAGTAAAAATACCCACTCTGTCAAAATGGTGTTCTTCTAAAAACGATTTTATTTCCGCCACATCTTCTTCCGTTTCTCCCGGAAAACCTGCAATTAATGTAGTGCGCAAACAAATATCGGGTACTTCCTGCCGTATGGATTTAATCAATGCACTCATTTCTTCCCGGGTACTATTGCGGCGCATGGCCTTTAGTATGTTATTACTGGCATGTTGCAACGGCATATCCAGGTACTTGCAAATATTTTTTTTCTCCCGCATCACTGCCAAAACTTCTAACGGAAATTTATTTGGATAGGCATAATGCAATCGTATCCACTCTAACCCTTTTACATCAGCCAATTGTTCTAACAATATATGTAAAGATCGTTTTTTGTATATATCTAAACCATAATAAGTTAACTCTTGTGCAATGAGCATAATTTCCTTCACCCCTTTTTTCACTAATGCTTCTGCTTCGGCAATAATAGCTTCAATAGATTTACTTACATGGCTTCCCCGCATTAAGGGAATGGCACAAAAAGCACAGGTACGGTTACAGCCTTCGCTAATTTTAAGATAAGCATAATGTTTAGGGGTACTCAATAACCGTTCGCCCAACAATTCCGATTGATAATCGGCTCCCAATTCTTTTAAAATCAAAGGCAATTCCATGGTACCAAACCAGGCATCTACTTCGGGTATTTCCTGTTCCAAATCATTTCTGTAGCGTTCACTTAAACAACCTGTTACATACACTTTATCTAATTTTCCTCTACGTTTTAATTCTACCTGGTTCAAGATGGTATCAATACTTTCCTCTTTTGCTTTATCAATAAATCCGCATGTATTAACCACTACAATATTATGATCGGTTTTTATGTTTTCATGCACCACCGGAATAGCATTGGCCATCAATTGCCCGCTCAGCACCTCACTATCCACTAAGTTTTTACTACAGCCAAGCGTAATGATGTTAATTTTATTTTGCTTCAGTGTTTTTGACTTCATATTGGGCGCAAAGGTAGTTGATATTCTAAAGCGTATAACGATGCAGTAGAAGATAATTTTGTTACGGGCTGTAACACTACTATGTAGCCCCGGTTGCGTCGCACACCTGTACGGCAATCATTCTATTCAGCAAGGCTACCGTAAAAAAATTTTACTCTTTAAATAGACATTGCACTTAATTTTGAGCTATATGGATACAACCAATGAAACCCCTTTCAGCTCCATACTTTCGCCACAAAAAGCTGAAATGTTTGAAAACCGTTTGAGTAAGGTTTTTAAACACAAAAATAAAATAGCTAAAAAACAAAATATTACCTGTTGGCGGGTGTATGATCATGATTTGCCTGAATTTCCTTTCTGTATTGACCTGTATGAAGATAAAGTGTATTTAGCCGAATACCAGCGAAGGCACCAAATGACAGAGGAACAGCATACCCAATGGTTAGAAGCCTGTGTACAATTAATCAGTCAGCATTTAGGCGTGGTCAATGAAAATATTTTTATCAAAGAACGTAAACGTAAAGCCAACCGAAACGATCAATATGAAAAAACCGGCGATACCAAACAATACTTTACCGTAATGGAAAATGGCCTGAAATTTTTGATTAACCTAACCGATTATTTAGATACGGGTTTATTTTTGGATCACCGCATTACCAGGCAAATGGTGCGGGCTGAAGCGGAAGAAAAACGGGTATTGAATTTATTTGCCTATACCGGTTCTTTTTCGGTGTATGCAGCAGCAGGTAAAGCAGCCCGTGTTACCACAGTAGATTTATCTAAAACCTATTTACAATGGGCGCAGGATAATTTTAGCATCAACCTATTAAAAAATACAAACAACTTTCAATTTATACATGCGGATGTAAAACAATATGTAAAAACGTTACCGCCCGATAGTTTTGATTTGGTAATCATGGACCCGCCCACCTTTAGCAACAGCAAAAGAATGAAAAATATTTTAGACATTCAACGCGATCATGTGGAATTGTTGAATGATGTGCTAAAGGCTTTACCAATTGGAGGTGTTATTTATTTCAGCACCAATTTTACCCGTTTTGTAATAGATACAAAAAATATACAGGCATTGGTTATTAAAAACATTACAAAAGCCACCACCCCCTTCGATTTTGAAGGAAAATTAAAACGCTGGTGTTACCGTATGGTAAAATAATGGCATTGCTTGGCATAATTTAATTTTAAAAGCAGCGCCACATTCTTTAATTTTACAAAATAAACAGTTTGTTCATCAATTCTAAACATGCAAATATGGAGTACGCTTATCAACAAACCACACTATCAAAACATTTATCAGTAGGCGTTTTAGCAGGTTATTTGTTAACTATTTTTAATTTATTTTTTGACTTTTTATTACGCTCATTAACCAATTTTACTTACTCAGAAATAGTGAATGTTTCTTCTATCATATTTTCTTCCATGCTGTTTATGATTATTGCCGGCTTAATTTATCATTTTCTGTTCGTTAATTTTAAAATGGCCGGTGCAGTTATTTATATGGCTGGTTTTGCCGTATTAACCATTGTATTATTTATTGATGCAAGCCATATCAGCAATCATTTTTCTGTTCCTATTTATAATGATGCACTTCGTATGCAATTCATGGGTCATGCCGGCATTACCGGCGGTTTTGCAACGGTGGTCATTCCATTTATTTCACGGGCATTCAAGTATATATTTTAAAGTTTTGAATCAATTATCTATTCTGTTGTTTCAATTACACGGTTAATTTAGCCATTGCTAAAAATTGTTTGTGTAATTGAAATACCTGTGGTATTAATAACTGCGTTTCATCATTCTTTATTACGAATTGACAGCGTTGTATTTTTTCGTTTTCATCCATTTGTTTGGCCATTCTTTCTAAAACGGCAGTTCTGGATATCCCATCTCTTTTCATTACCCTGTTAATTCTCCATTCAAACGGAGCTGTAACCCCAATCATATAATCCATTTCTTTATCTGCGCCCGATTCAAAAAACAAAGCAGCTTCTTTAACTACGTATACTGATGGCTGTTGTTGCATCCATTGCCGGGCATAAGCAATAGTGGCCGGATGCACCAATGCATTGAGCGCTTCTAATTGATCTTCATCTTTAAAAACAATACCGGCTAAATAAGTTCGGTTTAATTTCCCATTGTTGTACACTTCATTTCCAAACCTGCTTCGAATAGCAGCTATTAATACTTCATCTCGTTCCATTAATTCCTTTGCAACAGTATCCGCATCCAATACAGGAATATCCAATACTTTAAAAATATGCGCAACAGTAGTTTTTCCGCTGCCAATACCGCCTGTTAAACCTATTTTAAGCATGAATAAAATTAGTTTTTATCTTTGAATACGGTACATAAAAAAACCCGGCCATGTTTGCATAGCCGGGTAAAGTATAATAAAATGTTTATTTTTTTTCTGCTACGGCAGTTGATTTATTCAAAGCAGCAGTCCATTCCATACTAATAGCAGATTTTTCAATTTTCAGATAACTACCCGGGTTAACTTCAATTTGTAAGGTGCCATCTTCATTCACTTTGTAAACAGTAGCATGAATTCCGGCTAATGTTACAATTTTATCTCCTTTTTGAAGGTTATCAATAAACCTTTTTTGTTCTTTGGCTTTTTTTGCCTGTGGGCGAATCATAAAAAAGTAAAATACAGCAATGATGGCAATCATTAAAAACAATTGAATAGACCCACCACCCTGTTGAGGAGAACCGGCCATTAAAATAACATTGAACATGAGATTATATTTTATATTTGATTAAATAGATACAAACTTAAAATTTAAGGATGGTAGCACTATCAGCAACAACCTGTCCTTCAAAAAACAAATAATGTTCTGTACCGTTTTTGGTATTGGTATTAACAATAATTGTTTTTCGCACATTTCCCACAGGCACATGCTCACTATTCAAAGCAGCTTCAATAATACCTTCCAAGCCGGGCATGATAGGATGTTTGGTATAATCGGCAACTGTACATCCACACACCGGCCGAACATCCACCAATATCAAAGGCTCATTACCAATATTTTTACACCTAAAGCGTACGGTAATATGCTCTCCTTTGGGTATACTGCCAAACTGAACAGTACTATCCATCCATTTTACCAATGTATAATGCGCAGTATCCAAAGCAGCTTTCATATCTGCATTGGTCTCACTTTTACCCTTATGGCAGGCGAATATAGTAAAGTACAACAAGCAAATACTAATAAACACCAATAATTTCATAGCTACAAAGGTATTAATGACCCGGTTTAAATTCTACTTTTTCAATTTTACCGGCCGCCAATAGTTCTTTATGTATGGAATCTAAAATGCCATTCACAAAATGCCCACTCTGCGGTGTGCTGTATTCTTTCGCAATATCAATGTATTCATTAATGGTAACCTTAGTTGGAATGGTTTCAAAGTATAAAAATTCGCATACACCCAAACGCATAATAATCATATCTAACAATGCAATTCTTTCTGCATCCCAATTATTGAGTTTGGGTTTAATCATATCCATGGTATATGCTTTCTTTTCAATAGCTGTTACCAGTAAATCCTTAGCAAACATCCATTTATCTTTAGAAAGTAATTCAGGAAAACTACTACTATTCGGCTTTTGGATAATTTCTGTGATGAATTGCATCATTAAACCGCCATCATCCTGCCAATTGGGAAAATAGTCTTCAATGTGTGCCTCAAAATCTTCATTCGGTAAAATAAACTGGTTAAAAATAAAAAGCAAAATGGCTTTTTCCTGCCTGGCATCCCTGCTTTGCACCAGAATATAATTTTTATATTCAGATGAAACAGCCATGTTCTGATAAATTTTCTTTACCAATTCCCTGTCTATGATGGTTTCCGGTTTTTGATTTTTAATGGCTTCCTGAATAGCAGGTAATTCCAATATTTGCCATAATATCTGATTGCCGGCAATTTTTGTATTGACATTCAAATCTTCGAAACTGGTAATATTTTTATTGGCCTTAATACGGGCATCCTGTTCCGCATATTTAGCCACTTCTGTTAAAAAATAAATTAAATACACAAACAGTTCGCCTGTTTTTTTAAAATTATTTTCAAGTTGTTGTACCAGATTTTTAAAGCACTCAGGATCTTTTGCACTCTCAATAATATAGAGTAACTGCATTACTTTAACACGTATATTTCGTCTGCTAATCATGCTGAAAGAACTGTTTTAGTGGCAGCAAAAGTAATGGTTTATATGCAGTTTCCAAATGTGCATTCATCCGGTCCTTCTTAATTTCAATAGTTAGGGTTAATCTATTAAAAAAATTCGCTATGCACCTTTTTGGAAGCATAACGAACTTAAAACGCAGTTAAAACCTAACTAATATATAAACCGACTTTTATGCCTGCACTACCTGCGAACGCAAAGAGTTGATGATGGTGCCCAGTCTGGCAATTAAATAATCGGGTAATCTATTTTTTTTTGCCGCTATCACAACGTCATTAATAAATGAATCAAAATCATCATTCATGGCTTTACCGTTCATACGTGGGTTGGTAGCAGGATTATGGGCAGACACCATATCTTTACCGCTATAAGTAAAGTTTTTTGCGCCGGTACCTACACAGAAAAAATCGGTTAAATTTTTGCTTAAGGCGTTAAATCCGCTCATGTTTCCTGACGATACCTCCTGCAACAAAACTTTAAAATAACGATTGATATTTGTATCGGCAGCAATCACAAAAATAGCGCTGTCTACCACCGAACGAATACCAAGGCGGCCTTTTTCAATCATAGCGCCTTGTACTGCAGGGTCAGATACCATTGTTGTACCCCCTAATGAATCGTATAGGGTTTGTGCTATCACAGGCGCAGTATTGCTTTTTTTACAGGAACTGCCCAATAAACCAATAGCGGCCATAATAGCGGTAATCAGAAATACGGTTTGTACTTTTTTCATTGTGTTGAATTTTTATTGTTTTAGAATATTAAAAAACAGATTGAGCAATTTGAACCAATTTTTTTTCGGTTGAATTGGGTAAAACAGGGCATCCGGAAGCAATTTCTTCGTTGGAGGGTAAATACCTGTTGGCAGGAATGCCTAATGATTTAGATAATTGTGCTGTTAATTGTGTGGCATTTACCTGTGCAGGATAAAAAGTAAAAACAGCTATTTTAGTTTGTGTACTACACAATACATGTGAAACCCCTTTTTGCGCATATAACCATTCTGTAATTGCCATCCCCTGCTGGTTGGTTAATGGCATTTTAAAATCAATTCTGGCCATTGCAATATTGTTTGCATCGGCTTTTTTGGGCCTTGTTACCCAGTAAATATGAGCAAACAAAACCACTACTAAAACAGAAAGTGTAATGGCCCCCACTCTAAGAAATTTTTGGATATTCATAAATGACAGTTTAATGACATTTACGAAGGATGGATTGAAATGGATTGCCTGTCAATTATTTTTTTAAAAAAAATCGTAACCACCTATGAAAAGTGAAATTTTGGCACTTCGTA
>JAKAKY010000121.1 GCA_021824365.1 Bacteroidota bacterium
AGCACCCATTGCAAAGGGTATCGAATCTTCTATTGGCAAAGGAATTGATTTGATTTTTAAAAAGAAAAAAGACGGAGATCAATAAGGTTAGCATAATTTTATACAATTACTAAATTTTTTCAATCATGCCCTACCTGCACCCATTTAAAAAAGAAGATATTTTATCGTTAGTACGGATACGCAGGTTTGAAACTAAGTTAGGTGAGCGGGTACAAACACTTCAACAGGTGCAGCAGTTTAGGGAAAGTATGATGGAATCGAATGCAGATTTTGTGGTATTGGGTATTCCGGAAGATATTGGCATTAAAGCCAATGAAGGCATTGGAGGGGCAAATACCGCCTGGAGTGCTTTTTTGCAAACTTTTCTCAATATTCAAAGCAACGATTTTTTAGATGGAAGTGAAATATTGATGGCAGGATATTTCGATTTTAGTTCTTTACAGGATATTATTGAGATGAATGCCTATAATTATGAAGAAAAAATTGAAGCTTACAGGCATGCAGTCAATACTATTGATGATGCAGTAGAACAAATCATTCATGAAATAACACAGCAAAAGAAAATTCCGATTATAATTGGTGGTGGACATAATAATGCCTATCCCTGTATAAAAGGTGCAGCCAAAGGCTGGTACAAAGCAGGTGTAATTGATTTACCGCAAATTAATGTGATTAACTTAGATGCCCATGCCGATTACCGTGCCATGGAGGGCAGGCACAGTGGTAATGCATTCAGATATGCAGAAGAGGATGGTTATTTGGAAAAATATTGCATTTTGGGTTTACACGAAAACTATATAGCCCAAAATATTTGGATGGATATTGTCAACAATCCGTTTATTGATTGTATTACTTATGAAGACATTTTTCTGCACGAAAAACGTAGTTTTCAGCAGGCCTTAGTACATGCTGCCGGTTTTACGGAAGGCGGTTTATGTGGCATTGAGTTAGATGTGGATGCCATTGAAAATGTATTGAGCAGTGCCGGAAGTCCTACAGGTATTGGCGTTATTCATGCCCGACAATATGTTAACTTTATGGCCTGGAATACCCGTCCGGCCTATTTGCATATCTGCGAAGCTGCCACCCGTTTGGAAGATGGCCGGCAAAATATTACTTCCGGTAAATTAATCAGTTTTTTGGTGTCTGATTTTATTAAGGCCATGTTGGCACAATTTTGAGCAAAAATCTTTGAAAATACTTGTTTTTATAAAAATATTAATATCTTTGTACATCCGTTCACCCTATTTAACTTTCCATGAAAACAACTGCAGGCATATTATTGCTTCTGTTTTCAGCTATCTCTGCATGTGCACAGATTTATTTTGTGCAGGTATCTTCCAAAAAAGATGCTTTCGCATTTGAATTGGCTAATGTGTTAAATAATGGTAACCATCAATTTAATCAAAATAAGTTTAAACCCATCAATAACAAAATAGAAGGTTATACTGTTGATGCGCATTTATTTCAATTAAAAAAGTTATTACCCGGTGCCCGAAATGGGTTATATGTTGCCGAAAAAAATCAGGTTTGGCTCAACTACACTTTTGCTACAATGCTTACAGAAACAGAGGGATTGGAATACATAAAACAACTCACTACTAAAATTTATAAGGCATTGAATCGAAAAATTGTGATTGTGAATGGCGAGTTGGATGAAGGAAAAACAGTTGTGTTTGAAAAAAAAATTGCTTATGCAGTTAATAATGGTTTTTTTGATTTCAATTTATTTTTACGGTTAGTGAAGCCGGAAGGTGATAGCGCTTGCCGGGTAATATTACATATTCAACCGCCCAAACCTGTTTTTTACTATTGGGTAATGAAACAACAACCCATCGGAAGTTTTAATATGGCATTAAGTGTAAAAGCGGGAATGCATTTAATTCATAGCACAAATGAACAGGGTTGCCCCATTGATATTATGCCTTTTACCTGTGAGGGAAAACGTAGCCATAATGATACTGTTTTTTATACTTACGGTAAATCCGGATTTGATGGGTTACCCAATGCCATGAGTGAGTATCAAGCCGCTTTTGATAATCTAAAATCTGCCATGGGTAGCGGTTATGTGTATTATTTGCAGAAAAAAAATAGTACTATTGACTCAAAAGTTGTTTTTGCGAAATTTTCAGACATTACCAAAGAAAGCTATCCGATTGTGACCATGCAATTACAAAAAAACAACAGCATTACTGCATTTTCAAATCAACAATACAAAATTGTGCTGGAGTTTGTAATGCCCGGCTATTAACCCTCTAATTCCATTAATTTTTCAAACAATGTTTCATATTGTTGTTGTGCAGTATCCCAATCTTTTTGAATAGCAGTATAAGCTTTTTCCAATTCACTAAATTTAGCAGGATCCTTATACAAATCAGGATGAGCTAATGACATTTCTAATGCCATTTTTTTTTCGTTCAGGGTTTCTAATAAAGCCTCTGTTTGCTGAAATTTTTTTTGTACCTGCACTAATTCTTCTTTTTGTTGGGAGGAAGATTGCTGCGATGAATTGTTTTTTTTCTGTTTTTCATTTGTTTTTACAGGTTGTGGCACAGTGGCTTTTACTTCTTTTTTGGATGTTTGTTGTTTCGCCATTTGCTCATTCCATTCTACCCATTCCTGATAAGTGCCTTTAAATTCCTTAATTTGATGGTCAACAATCTCCCAAATTTTATTTGCTGTTTTAGAAATGAAAAATCGGTCATGACTAACTAATAAATAACTTCCCTCATAATTATTCAGTGCTTCTGCCAATAATTCAACCGAATGCATGTCTAAGTGGTTGGTGGGTTCATCCAACAATAAAAAATTACTTCTGCTTACAATTACTTTAGCTAAAGCCACACGGGCTTTTTCACCACCGCTAAGTAAGCTTATTTTTTTATCAGAATCATCGCCACTAAACAAAAAACACCCCAATAAGCTACGTAGTTCTAATTCATTTTTGTTACTGCCACATTCTTTCATTTCATCGAGTATGGAATTATTGAGGTTTAAAGCCTCTAATTGGTGTTGTGCATAGAAGCTTTCCTCTACATTATGTCCCCAATTACGCAATCCTTCAAATGTTTCCGTACCGGTTACAATTCGTAATAAAGTAGATTTTCCTTTACCATTGGCACCAATTAATGCAATTTTATCTCCCCGGTTTATTTCAGCTGTTGCATTTTGTAAAATGGCAGATGTGCCAAAACTTTTTTGGATATCTTTTAATTCGCAAATTATTTTTCCGGGTTGCTTATCTACCTGAAAATTAATTTTCATATTCGGACGTTCCAGTGTTACATTTTCAATTCTGTCAATTTTATCTAATCGCTTAATAGCGCTTTGTGCTGCTGCAGCTTTTGAGGCTTTAGAGCGAAATCGTTCAATGAATCGTTCTTGCTGACGTATGTAATCCTGTTGGTTTTCGTAAGCTTTTTGTTGCAATTCAATGCGTAGCTCTTTTTCTTTTTCATAAAAATCAAAATTACCTACATACACATGCAATTGTTGTTGGTACAATTCAACAATTTTATTCACCATTCTATTTAAAAAAAACTTATCGTGACTAACGATTACTACACTGCCCTGATAATGTTTCAGGTATTTTTCTAACCATTCAATAGATGGCAAATCGAGGTGGTTGGTAGGTTCATCTAACAATAACACATCGGGTTGTTGTAAAATCATTTTGGCCAATAATACCCGCATCCGCCATCCGCCGCTAAACTCTTTGTAGGGCCTGTGTAAGTCGGCATTCTGAAAACCCAAACCCTGCAGTACTTCTTCGGTTCTGTGGTGTATGGTATAACCGCCGGCTATTTCTAATTCATGTAATTTATCGGTATAGACAGTTAAGAGTGCTTCCTCTTCTTTTGTTTCCAGAATTTTACCTAATGCTTCAATTTCTTTTTCTAACTGTTTTACTCTCTCAAATGCACCCATGGCCACTTCAAGAATGGAATCATTCGTATCAAAACTCAATAAATCCTGATGCAGATATCCTATGGTAGTATCTTTGCTTTTTTCAACTGTACCTTCTGCAGGGGTATATTCTCCTGTCAACACTTTTAAAAGGGTTGATTTACCGGTTCCGTTATATCCAATTAAGCCAATTCTGTCGCCCGGCTGTATATGCCAGGTAGCATCTGCTACAATTACTCTTGCACCAAATTCAAACGTTACATTTTGTAAACCTATCAACATTTTATTTTCTATGTTTTGCGCAAAGGTAAAGGTATAGGCTGAATGACTATTGCTGAATGCAGATATGTATTAATTAATGATGTGTAAAGAAGAATGCGTTGAATTACGTAGTTTTGAAATATTGCACAGTATAAAATGGTTGATATGAAAATATGGTTTGGCTACGGTATGGTTTTTGTGTTGCTATTAGGCAGTTTTGCCTGTAAGCAAGTTGATAAACAGACATCAGTGCAGAAAAACAAGGAAGCACCATTAATGGTTTCGAAGCACCAACCGCAATTTGATGCTTCATTCACTGAGTTTTTACACCAGTATTATCAATTATCTGCCGGTTTATTTCATCAACAAATTGATTCAGTAAATAAAGCGGCTATTGAAATGATGGCAAAGGCTGATAGTTTACCTTTTCAATTACTCAGGGCCGATACTGTAATTATTGAAACAGCTCAACAGGGTGTAGCCAATATTAAGGCTGATTTAGCCGGAATTTCAGGTGAACAAAGTATGCAGGAAAAATTAAAAGGCTTTGCAACAGTTAGCCAGGCTATGTATGATTTAATTAGAACAGTGCAATACAGTAGAGAAATGGTGTATCACTTTCATTGTGCCAGTGTTTTTAATAACGCAGGTGCTGATTGGTTGAGTAACAAGCCCATCATTGAAAATCCATATCTGCCCAATGCAAAAAAAGTTTGCGGTGGTATATTAGATTCTTTGCAGTTTAAACCTTAAAACCTTTGTTACCTCAATATTTTTTAACCCGAACTGTATCGGGACGGAAAGTAATAAGCACTTTTGCATTGGTGCCTTCGTCTGAAGTAATAAAAATTTCATGTCTTTCATTACCTGCTGTTATTACCATTAGTGCGGTATTAGGAGGTACATCGCCTAAATTATCCGCAACAGTAATAATTTCATGCGTAGGGTATTCCTTACTCAATTGTAAATAAATAGTAATTGGTTTTTCGCTCAACCTTCCGTTATTCACTACTAATCGGTTATTGTCATAAACTGTGATGGTATCATTATCAATTACACCATTATCGTAAAAATCAATTTTAACGTCAGGCGAGGAAACAAAAATTTCTTTCACCATTTTGTTTTTCCGTTCCGTTAATTCAGGTGGAATTACATGGTGGGGCATTACTGAAACACCAGGTTTTGTTGTATCTTTTAAAATCGGCATTATTTCATTTGGGTTGCTTTGTGAAGTGGGCACTGAAGGAGATGTTCGAAGTAATTGTTGAATCAGCGCATTGATTTGTGCAGTATTGTTGAAATCAGGAACTGGTTTTGCATTCGGAATTTTTTTCAGCAAAGCTGCTTTGCTTTTAGGCCCCCAACTTCCATCGGTCATTAAACCCAATGCTTGTTGTACTTTTTTTATATTTATGATAGCGCTGTTTACAGACTGAATGGGTGTTACATTTTCTGTTTTGTATTTTTTGGGCTGTTGTGCCTTTGCTTTTTGTATTTGGGCCAAAAGTGCATTGACCTGCTGCTGATCTGAAAAATCAGGATTGGGTGGTGCGTTCGGGATTTTTTTCAGCAAAGCTGCTTTACTGGCAGGCCCCCATTTACCATCAGCAACAATACCCAGTGTTTCTTGAATTTTTTTGATATTATTATCGGCAGATGGTGTGGTCTCCGTTAATTTTTCAGATTTATTTTTTTCAACCAACGGATGTGGTTTGAGGAAGGGGGCAGGTTCAAAATCAGATTCGGCTACTTTTTCTAAATATACTGAACCACTACCACAATCTGTTTTATCTTTTTCGCCCATGCTGGAATAAGTGCCTGAAAGCATTTGCAGTTTACCTTTTTTGCTGCAATCTAAATAACAAGTCATTAAACAGGGCACACTTAAATCGCTGGCTTTTATTTCCAGCATTTTGGTTTCTTTAATCACCAAATTTTTTGTACCGGGTGTAAACAATCCTCTGAATACAGCTTTTCCATAAAATACGGTGGTTTTGTACGAATAAGTAACTCCTTCCAAAGCTTTATTGGGTAATTCGTTGATTTGCACTTCATATTTATATCGGTCTTCAACAAACTGTCCGGTAAATGGGTTATAATTTTTTTGTATAAAATAGCCTCTCCATATGCCTGTTAAATTTTGGGCAGGGAGTAAAGTGGAAGTGAGGCAGAGTAGCAGGCAAATAACAACAATACGATACATAAATACAAAGCTAAGTTTCTTAATAAGGATGGTGATATAACAAAGCGTTAAGGTTTTTTTAAAGCAATTTATGGCAAAAAAAAATCTCTGCTGCCAAATTGTTACCTTTGTCATTCCCAAGAAAAATACATTTAAAATTGAATATGATTGAAATTCGTTTTCCCGATGGTGCGGTACGCTCTTATCCTAAAGGCACTACTTCATTAGAAATAGCCCAATCAATTAGCGAAGGTTTGGCCAAAAAAGTGTTGGCAGCCAAAGTAAATGGTGTAGTTTGTGATGCTACCCGTCCAGTTGAAACCGATGCTTCTTTGCAATTGCTTACCTGGAATGATGCGGATGGTAAACAAACATTTTGGCATTCATCTGCCCATTTAATGGCCGAAGCAGTTGAAAGCATGTATCCGGGTGTTAAATTTTGGGTAGGCCCTGCTATTGATCATGGGTTTTACTACGATATGGATTTGGGCGTTAGAAAAATGTTGGAAGAAGATTTATTAGCAGTAGAGAAAAAAATGAATGAATTGGCTAAACAGGCCAATGCCTACCAGCGTAAAGCTATCTCCAAAGCCGAAGCAATTGCCTATTTTAATGAGAAAGGTGATGAATACAAATTAGACCTTCTGCAAAACTTACAGGATGGGGAAATCACTTTTTATACACAGGGCAACTTTACCGATTTGTGCCGCGGCCCGCATATTCCTAATACCGGTTTCATTAAAGCCATAAAACTCACTAATATAGCAGGTGCTTACTGGAAGGGAGATGAGCACAATAAACAGCTTACCCGTATTTATGGCATTACTTTTCCTAATCAGAAGGAGTTGGATGAATATATTGCCATGTTAGAGGAAGCCAAAAGACGTGACCATCGCAAATTAGGAAAAGAATTAAGCATTTTTACTATGGATGATGATGTTGGCCCGGGTTTGCCTTTATGGATGCCAAATGGTACCATCCTTATTGAAGAATTGGAAAAATTAGCGAAAGAAACCGAAGAAGATGCCGGTTATAAAAGAGTGGTAACACCACATATTGCTAAAGAAAGTATGTATTTAACCAGCGGACACCTGCCTTATTATGCCGATAGTATGTTTCCACCCATGGAGATGGATGGTGAGAAGTATTATTTAAAAGCCATGAACTGTCCGCATCACCATAAAATATTTGCGGCTGAACCCAAAAGTTATCGCGATTTGCCTTACCGCATTGCAGAATATGGTACTTGTTATCGTTATGAGCAGAGTGGAGAACTTTTTGGTTTAATGCGGGTTCGTTGCTTACACATGAATGATGCCCATATTTATTGCACCAAAGAGCAGTTTACAGAAGAGTTTAAGGCAGTAAACAATATGTATTTAAAATATTTCAGCTTGTTTGGAATTGATAAATATGTTATGCGTCTTTCGCTGCACGATCCTGCCAAACTCGGACAGAAGTATGTAAATGAACCGCAATTGTGGTTAGAAACAGAAGAAATGGTGCGTAAAGTATTGATAGAAACCAATACACCTTTTGTTGAAGTACCCGATGAAGCCGCTTTTTACGGGCCAAAAATTGATGTACAAATCTGGAGTGCAATAGGACGTGAATTTACCTTAGCCACCAACCAGGTTGATTTTAATTCAGGAAGAAAGTTTTCATTGGCCTACACCACTGCCAATAATGATACAGATATACCACTGATTATTCATCGTGCGCCTTTGGGTACCCATGAGCGGTTTATTGGATTTTTATTGGAACATTATGCCGGTAAATTTCCGGTATGGCTGGCACCACAACAAGTAGCGGTATTGCCCATAAGCGATAGGTTTGTCCCTTATGCAGGAGAAGTGGCACTAAAATTGAAGCAAAACCGGGTTCGCGCTCAGGTAGATGAACGTAATGAAAAAATAGGAAAGAAGATTCGCGAAGCAGAAATGATGCGCATACCTTATATGCTGGTAGTTGGAGAAAAAGAAATGCATGAAAACATGCTTTCTGTACGCCGTCAGGGCAGGGGAGATGCAGGTATTTTACCTGTAGCAGATTTCTTAAAAAATATTGTAGCAGAAATATCTGAACGTAAATCTGTTGAATAGCAATATTTAATCATTATTTTTACACTTAAATTTTTAAATTAAACCAGTTTTAATGGCATTACCTTTTAAAAGTAACAGCGGCGGATACGGAGGAAGAATGAATCCACGCTTTCAAAGACATCAGGAACCTGAACATCGTATTAACGAAAGAATCAGAGCAGCGCAGGTAAGGTTGGTAGGCGACAATGTAACAGTAGGTATTTATCCGTTACAGGAAGCATTGAAAATTGCGGCAGAACAGGAAATGGATTTAGTTGAAATATCACCCAATGCAGACCCTCCGGTTTGTAAGGTAATTGATTATAAAAAATTCCTTTACGAGAAGAAGAAAAAGGAAAAAGAAATGAAAGCCAATGCCAAGCAAAGCGAGGTAAAAGAAATTCGCTTTACACCCGGTACTGATGATCATGATTTTGACTTTAAATCTAAACACGCTGAAAAATTTTTGCAGGATGGTAATAAGGTGAAAGCCTATGTTCAGTTTAAAGGAAGAGCCATTCAGTTTAAAGAAAGAGGAGAGCTTATTTTATTAAAATTTGCTGAAAGACTGGCAGAAATTAGTCAACCCGAAAGTTTACCCAAATTAGAAGGAAAAAGAATGTTTTTGATGCTGACTCCTAAAACAGCTAAAAAGAAAAAAGAATCTGCATAAAAATTTATTACTCATTCTAAAAAAGCCATTTCACACATATAGAAATGGCTTTTTGTTTTTGTACACACAGTTTTTTGATATACATCAAATAAGCCACACCACTCATCCATTTTAACATGCTACAACATTTTAAAACAGATTTGCTTCAGATTACAAAGCTAATT
>JAKAKY010000122.1 GCA_021824365.1 Bacteroidota bacterium
ATCATGGAAAAATACGCTGCAGACATTGAAAAAATTTATGTGGAAAACAACAATTAAATTATTTTACAACAACCACTTTTTACCATTAAAAATTATACTTATGTTTCGTAACATTGGATTCATTGCCATTATAGGATTTTTTTTGACAGCCTGCTCCTCTAACAACACTAAAAAAATAATAATTGTAGCCACCGGCGATATTAATGTAAATATGGATACCAAAACCATTACCCTTGCAGGCGGAGCCGGTGCCAATGATAAAACGGTTGATTTCAATCATGCCGGCCCATTAACACTTACTTTAAAAGATGAAGGTGGTAAAAGCACACCCATTACGGTAAATGATAATGGCTATTTTATTTTGAATGCAAGAAAAGATACCATTGCAGGAGCCTATCAAAATTATAGTGCCCCAAAAACCAAAGTAGATACCATTAAGCAAGAAACCATTGAAAGAGGGATTGATTCGCTAAGCCAATTGATTGAAGGTAAAAATATCAGTGCCGCTAATCGCAACTTTTTTGTTACACCGGGTAACGTCGTAAAAATTACTGCTAATGTGGACGCTTTTGTCGTGCCTCCTTTTCACAGAATGACTTCCATTGAAAAAGTAGGTGATAAAGAACCGGAAGTGTATCGTTTTTATACTATCCATGAAGTAAAAGAAGAGTTGGCAAAACTTAAAGCATTAACAGCTCCGCCACCGGTAAAATAATTAAGGTACAGGATCATGCCCATGTCCGCCCCATGGATGGCAGGAACTGATACGTTTTATGGCCAGCCAACCGCCTTTCAATACACCATATTTTTTTAATGCCTCAATGGCATATTGTGAACAAGTGGGCGTATACCGGCATTTTGGGCCAATATTAGGCGAAATAACGTATTGATAAAATTTTATCAATACAATAAAAGGCCAGCTAAGTATTTTTAATATCCATTTCATGTAAAATACTATAGAGTTGTATCAGTAATTTTTGCAACCCAACAGATAGCTTATTACCATCGGGCATTTCTTTACCAACATAAATAATAAACAAATACAACCCTATTGGCTTTCCCACTATTAATTGCTGTAATTCAACTTTATTATTACGATAGGCTTCCCTGATGAGCCGTTTAATTCGGTTGCGCTGCACCGCTTTTTTAAAATGACGACTGCTTACTGTTACACCTGCCTGTAGTAGGGCCGGATGTCTGTTCTGCGGAGTTGTTTGATATAAAATTTTAAAGGGATAGGTATACAATTGCCGGCCACTTGCAAACAAGGCTTCAATTTGTTTGCGGCTTTTTAATTTTTCCTGACGGGCATATGAAAACGTACCGGGCATATTTAATGAATGAAACATGAAAAAAGCCCCATCCCGAAGGTGAGGCTTTTAAAGATATGAATAGATTTGAAATTGACTATTTTAATCCTTTCTCGCTGGATACAGTTAACTTTTTGCGACCCTTCCTTCTGCGACTGGCTAATACCTTTCTACCATTAGCAGTTTGCATCCGTTTGCGAAAACCGTGAACCGATTTACGACGACGCTTATGTGGTTGGAATGTACGTTTCATAATAATTTTATTTTTCTAACCCAATAATAATTTTTTCAACTTCAACAGTGGCCACCATACCACTCTTTTGTGAAAGGATGGCAAAGGTAAGGGCACAGACCCAAAAATGGAACTTTTCGCTTATTTTTTTTGAGGCTATCTTTTGAACCCTCCTGCAAAAGTCTAAAATGGTACCTTTTTTTGAACGCTTTTATTAGGCAAAATGATAAAATACTGCCTGTTAACTAATTTCTATTTGCCATGCCTGAATAGGTTGACCATAAAATAAACCGGCCTGTTGTTCAAAAATGGCAGAATCATCTGTTGTAAAGAAAGATTGCACCCCATTTTTGGTACACTTTTCCTCAATTTCCGGATGCCGCAATAAATAGTTTTGAAGGCTGTTGGCTACAATACCTCCCTGCATAATTACCTGAATATGCGACGGAAGTGCAGCTTCAATTTTATGATACAATAGCGGATAATGGGTACAGGCTAATAAAATAGTATCAATTGCTGCGTTTTGTGCCAATAACTGTTGGGTGTATTTCTTAACAAAATAATCGGCCCCGGCATTCATATGTTCACTGTTTTCAATCAGAGGTACCCACATTGGGCAAGCCTGTTGCCAAACCCTAACATCAGGAAAATATTTTTGTATTTCAAGCGGATAAGATTGTGAGTTGACGGTTCCTTGTGTACCCATAATTCCGATATGCTTCGTTTTAGAAAAGGAACCAATTAGTTCTGCCGAAGGCCTGATAACCCCCAACACCCTTTTATTGGGGGCAATGATGGGCAGATTTTTTTGCTGAATAGTACGCAAAGCCTTGGCAGATGCCGTGTTGCAGGCTAAAATAACCAATGAACAACCCTTTTTAAAAAACCATTCTACACATTGCAATGTGTAATAATATACAGTTTCAAAACTACGCGAACCGTAGGGTGTTCGGGCATTATCACCTAAATAGATATAATTATATTGAGGCAATAAAGCGGTTATTTCTTTTAATACAGTTAATCCGCCATAACCACTATCAAAAACTCCAATTGGCCCTTTTTCTGTTTGCATGGCTCAAAAATAAGAAAGCATCCGGGCTATACAAGCTGGCGGATGCTTCTTTGTTATTTGGAAAATTGTTTTAGTGTTTTACCGGTGGTTTTGAAGGGGCTGTTGTTCCACCTGAAGTGCTAATACCTAATGCCTTAATTTGGTCTTGTAGTTCTTTTGGCAAAGGTATTTTCATTTTAGCCAAAACCCGTAACGTTAACTCTTCCGATTTTTCAGCATACAATAACGCATCGGGCTTAAACACATAAGTATACTTTTGCTCAGCCATTACCGCTTGAAAAGCCTTACCAATAATATCATAATAGGGCTGCAACAACTGTTGTTGTTTTTGTTGCATCATTTGGTTTTGGTATTGCTGCCAATTTTGGAGTTTAGCAAACTGATCGGCCAAATCACGCTGCATTATTGATTTCATGCTTGAGTTCATTCGGGCAGAATCTGCTTTGAAAATACTGTCTTTTCTTTTAAACTCACTAATGGCATAATCTCTTTGTTCATTCAGTGAATCGGTCATGTATTGGTTCAAAAGGGTATCTACTTTTTGAATACCGGGCATTAATGCTAAAACGTTTTGTTCATCAAAAACGCCAATTTTAATGTTTTGGGCCATTGCTGAGCCTGCCATTACCATACTCAAACCAAGGGCGGCAAATAATACTATTGCTTTCTTCATTGTTTTTGTTTTATAGATTGTTTTTTGTTTTAGTTGTTTGTATTTTAAGGTTTTATACCTAATTCTCTCAACACATCATCGCTTTTATCTAATTTCGGGTCGACAAATATAACGGTAATTCCTTCACTTTTATCCAGTACAAAATCATAAGCTTTTTCTACAGCAATTTTTTGAATGGCATTATATACTTTATCTTGTATTGGTTTTATTAGTCGTTGACGTTCTTTAAACACATCGCCATCATAGCCAAAGCGTTTTTTTTGTAAATCGCGTACTTCTTTTTCTTTATTAAACAGCTCAGCTTCGCGTTTATTTTTCAATTCATCACTCAGCATTACCTGTTCAGCTGCATAATTTTTGTACATCTGATCTAATGCTGCTTGTTTATCATCTATTTCTTTTTGCCACTGTTCACTAATGAGTTGAATTTGTTTATTGGCCTGCACATATTCAGGCATTTTGTTTAATATATACCTGGTATCTATTACGGCATAACGTTGTGCCTGCACTGCACCCAAACTAAAGAGGATACAGCCAATCAGTAAAAATGATAATTTTTTCATACCTGTATTTTTCATTTTGTTCAATATTCTACTTCATTCAAAGCGGCGGCATAACTTAATCACGCAAATTAAGTAAATCCAAAACATTATTATTCCGGTTCAAATCCTAACATAAAGGTAAAGCGGGAAATATCTTTCAAGCTGGCACCGGGATTATACCTGTCTAACCCTATACCATAATCAAACCCTAACAATCCAAACATGGGTAAAAAGAAACGCATACCCACACCAACAGAACGCCTCAACTGAAAAGGATTATAATCTTTTAAATCATACCATCCATTGGCTGCTTCAAAAAAAGATTCGGCATAAATAGTACTGCTAGGATTTAAGCTTAATGGATACCTTAATTCAGCGGTATATTTATTAAACATGGTAAAATATTGGCTGGCACCGGTTTGGTCAGGATTTATCCGCGGATTAGATGTTTCATACACTGGATAGCCTCTCTGCGAAATGATATCATACCCAATTAAAGCGTACTGATTACTTAAACCCGCATCACCCAACTGGAAACGCTCAAACGGTGAAATTTGTAATTGCGGATTATACCTGCCCAGAAACCCGAACTTTGCAGCCAATTTCAGCACAAACATTTTATTATGGTCTTCCCCTGTGCCTTTACTTAAAGGAACATACCACTCACCATTGAAACGCCATTTATGGTACTCGATAAAATTATAAGGATCATTTTGTGTAACCACACCGGGATTAAATGCGGAGTAAGGCGGCGTTACAGCCAAACTAGCCAAAAAAGTTGAACCCGATGTAGGGAACATAGGCTGGTTAACAGAAGAACGTTGTAAAGCAACTTTAAAATTAAAGTTATTAGAAATACCATTATTAAATAATGTACCATCGCGTAGTTTTAACTGTTGGCTAATGGCATAATTCACCAACTGGTAACGGGTATAGTTTAAAGAGAATGAAAGTGAAAAATAGTCATCCGGCCAGGTTAACTGTTTACTGTAAGCCACAGAGGCGCCGGTTGTTTTCAGGAAAGAACGGCCCGCTGCTGCTGCTGTGTAGGTACCTGTAAGTGGGTCGTACGCATTGGCAAATTTGGTATCGTAAATAGAAAAAGTAAGTGCATTGCGTTTTTTACCGCCTACCCATGGTTCGGTGAAGGAGAAATTGTAAGAACGGAAAGCACGTCCGTTACTTTGTACCCGGAAACTCAATTTTTGACCATCGCCCATGGGTAATGGATCCCAGGCTTTTTTGCTGAATATATTTTTGATGGAGAAGTTATTGAAAGAAACGCCCACTGTTCCGGTTAAGCCAATAGCGCCACCCCAACCGGCACTCAGCTCTAACTGGTCGCTTGACTTTTCTTCTAAAGTATAATTGATATCTACTGTACCATCATCAGGATTAGGAACAGGATTGATGCCTATTTTTTCCTGATTAAAATAATTTAATTGAGCAATTTCACGTTGAGAACGAATTAGATCGGTGCGGCTGAATTTCTCACCCGGAATGGTTCGTAATTCGCGGCGTATTACATATTCTTTTGTTTTATCGTTACCGGAAATACGAACATTTTTGATTGTAGCCTGAGGCCCTTCCACCATTCTGATTTCATAATCAATGGTATCATTGTATACCGCAGTTTCAACGGGGTCGGCTCTAAAGAAGAGGTAGCCATTATCTAAGTATAAACTACTGATATCGGCACTGCCGTCAGGGGCACCACCACCTTTACCCAGGCGTTTATTCAATATTTCCATATTATAGGTATCGCCCTTTTTAATGCCGAGTATTACCGTTAAAATAGAATCAGAATAAATGGTATTTCCGCGCCAGCTGATGTTTCCGAAATAATATTTATGGCCTTCGCTTATCTCAATATCAATATCTAAATTCCCTTTTGAATTTTTAAATACCTGGTCTTTTGATATTTGCGCATCCCTATAACCGATAGAATTATAATAATCGATAACAGACTGTTTGTCTTCGTTGTATTTCTTTTCATTATACTTGGCCGAAACAAATGGTTTTGCTCGGATATAGGGAGATAAAACCTTACGTGTATCCGTAAAGTTTAAAAATCCTTTATCATGCATATATTGTTGAAATGTGTAGGGTTGGGGGTGAAGGAATCCGCCTGAGTCTATGGATGGGAATAAGGTAAAATGGCCTTTCTCCTTGGTTCCTTTCATTTGTTTTTTCAGTTTGGTGGCATCTACTGTATTGCCTGCAAAATAAATATCACTGATTTTAATTTTGCCACCTCTGTCTACTATAAACACCAAATCCATTGAATTTGAGCGGGTAGAATCTTTTATTTCCTGAATGGTAACATGTGCGTTCTGATAACCTTTATCGAAGAAGTATTTACGAATGGCTTCTGAAGCGGTTCGTTTCATGTTTTCAGTAACTACGCGGCCCGGTACTAAACCTGTTTTTGAATTTAAATCGTCGATAGCTCCTTTACCAATCCCTCTAAAATAAAATTTTGACAGGCGGGGCCTTTCAGTAACATTAATTTCAATATCTATATTGGTACCCACTAATTTGGTAATGTAAATTTCTACATTCGAGAAATAGTTTTGGCTCCATAATTTATTGATGGCTCTTGAAAAATTATCGCCACCCGGAATTGCTATTTCATCGCCCACATTTAATCCTGAAATGGATATAAGCAAATTTTCATCAAAATATTTGTTGCCGGTAACTTTAATGGCTCCTATTTTATATTTTTTTGGTGTTTTTTGGTTAAAGATGTTTATCAGGTCAGCATCGATAGAAGTAATTGTTGTATCGGCCTTGTGTTGGGCATATACAGACAGGTGAAAGCAACTAAGAAATAAAGCAAGGGTCAAAAGCTTAAGCGTTTTCTGCATCCGAATAGGGTTTTTTGGTATGGTTGCCGTTCTATTGTACCATAAAAAAGTAGCATTAGACAGTTGTTTCAGCATATATTAATTGGAGCAAATTAAATGGAATAATTGTAAGTGTATGTTAAATTGGCCGTTAAATTCATCACAATAGCATTTTAAATTTTTATTTGTGTAATTCCTCTTCTTTAATTTGCAGACTAATTTTTCCAAAACGCCGTTCCCGCATTTGAAAGTCAATAATGGCTTCATACAAATTTTCTTTTCTAAAATCAGGCCATCGGGTATTGGTAAAATATAATTCAGCATAAGCCAATTGATACAATAAAAAATTGCTGATTCTATACTCGCCACTGGTTCTAATCATTAATTCCGGATCGGGCAGGTTGCTGGTACTTAAATATTGTTGTAAGGTGTCCTGATTAATGGTATCCGGATCAATTTTTCCTGCTTTTACATCTTTGGCAATGTTTTTTACGGCATTCACCAATTCCCATCTACTGCTGTAACTTAATGCCATCACTAAATTTAAACCTGTATTAGCAGCGGTTAATCCCAATGCTTCGTTTAGTGCAGTTC
This sequence comes from Bacteroidota bacterium, assembly GCA_021824365.1. GTDB lineage: Bacteria > Bacteroidota > Bacteroidia > Chitinophagales > Chitinophagaceae > Hydrotalea. The sequence goes on from JAKAKY010000122.1 coordinate 7,270, forward strand.
TGGCAAAATCGGGTAACATGCTCAACTCACCAATTACGTGTAAACGAATGTTGTTTTTGTTGAGTACCGGTACTTCTTTTCGAATGGTTTCTACCAATAACGTCATTAAACCTTCTACTTCCGGCTGTGGCCTATCCCAATTTTCGGTGCTAAAAGCATATAATGTTAGGTACTCTATACCCAACTCTGCACATCCTTCCACAATATTGCGAACACTTTCTACCCCATGAAAATGGCCATAGAGGCGCTCCTGGCCTTTTTCTTCTGCCCAACGTCCATTCCCGTCCATAATAATGGCAATATGGCGGGGGAGTTTAGTGGTATCAATTTGCTGTAATAAGGCTTGCATGTAAAACCCTTACGATTTTGTAGCGGCAAATGTATGGAAAGCAATGGGTTTGTAGATAAAAATATAGCCGCAGGGAGTAAGGTTTTATTGCTTTTTTAGCTGATTATTCGTTATTGCACTATTAAAGTATTGGTAGAATAGCCTGTATTAAACTTTCATGCCGTGCAAACTATACCCATTTAATGGGTTGGGCATTTGTAAGATTGTAAATTGAAGGATACCCCTATTTGTAAAGAAACATAAGAATCATTTTTCAGGCTGGTACCCCGCTGGCGGCCTTTAATACCAATTACGGTGCCTGTTTCATAACTACGGTCTTGCAGTAAAAACCAGGTAGTTGGATTTCCACTGGCAGCTACAGCAGGATAAGCATCAGGGGCATAGGTGGTACTTACATCATCAATATAATCGGTACTGGTAAACCGGTAGCTTACTTCAGCAAATACATTCATTTTTTCGTTTAAAGCATATTTTACCCCTAATCCAAACGGAATACACAAAGCCGTTGTGCCATATTGTTTACGACTGGGGTATAAAGGGCTGCCCTGACCTTCGGTACCTAATGGGCGTAAATAAATTTTAGATCCATTTAAATAGGTGTATGGATTATAAGAAAAAAGACCAATCCCTAAACTGACATAAGGGGTAAATCGATATTCGGGGAAACCGGGTAAGAATTTAAAGAAATTAAAATCACCACTAATAGCCATTTCCCAAATATCTGTATTAAAACTCAGATTACGACGGCGTTGAAAAGGGTTATCGCTATATTTATCTGAATAGCCTAAAAATAAGTAATTGCCTGATAAACGAATGCCAACATAGTTGTTAATCTGTTTGCGATAAAATAAGCCGCCTGCAAATTTGGGTTTGTTGAGTTTACCGGTTGGATTTAAATCACCAAAATAGTGGTCTAACCCAATAGAAGCACCAAACTCGCCATCGTGCACAAAACTATCATACATTTGCGCATGCAAAGGCAGGGCGATTATAACAGAGAAGGTAAATAGCAGCCAATACTTCCTAATCATTAGATAGCAATATAACTTGATGTAAATATAGGTTTAAAATACAACCCGATTAAAAAAAACTGATAACATTACTAATTTCTTTTATCGAGCCCCCAGGTTAATTTAGAATGCAGGGTAGAAAGAAAACTATTTTCATTTAACCGTATCAGGTTTACGTGAAATTTTTCTTTTCGAATGGCTATTTGGGTATTGATGTCTACAATTTCTTTTCGGGCATCTAAGGCACAAATAAACTGATCGGTTCTGCCTTCTACTTCAAACGAAATAACACTGGTATCTGCTACAACGATGGGGCGTACATTTAAATTGTGCGGTGCTACCGAGGTTATGACAAAACTGGGTGAATCGGGAAATAGTATAGGGCCATTACAGCTCATATTATAACCGGTTGAACCCGTGGGTGTAGCAATAATCAGGCCATCGGCCCAATAGGTATTTAAAAATTCACCATTTAAATACGTGTGAATTTTTATCATGGGCGAAGTATCGCGTTTATGAATGGAAAATTCATTCAATGCAAATGGCGCATTGTTAAACAAAGGCACATTGGCATCT
>JAKAKY010000123.1 GCA_021824365.1 Bacteroidota bacterium
CTCATTTTTAATTCAGGATACGACGCTAATATAGGGGTACTCTCCGCCATTCCGCAAAAAGGCGACACTATTTTATACGATGCCTTATCGCATGCTTCCATTCGCGAAGGTGTTCGTTTATCTTTTGCACAAAGCTTTTCATTTCGGCACAATGAAATGCCGCATTTGGAAGAAAGGTTACAACAAGCCAAAGGGCAAATTTTTATTGTAACAGAAACCGTTTTCAGTATGGATGGCGATTGTTGTCCGTTGCCCGATTTGATTGTACTTGCTCAAAAATATGGTGCACACCTGATTGTGGATGAAGCCCATGCTACCGGCATAATCGGTAAAAATGGGGAGGGGCTTACCCAATATTTTCAATTGCAGGAGGCGGTTTTTGCCCGGGTCCACACTTTTGGAAAAGCAATAGGTTGCCAGGGTGCAGTTGTATTGGGAAGTGAAAGATTACGAAATTATTTGATTAATTTTTCGCGGCCATTTATTTATACCACTGCATTACCGCCTTTGGCTATAAAAGCGATTATTCAATCGTATGCTATTTTTCCTGAAATGCATGCTGAAAGGCAGGTTTTGCAGCAACATATTCAAACGTTTCAGCAGGCAAAACTACCCTGTCAAAAATTAACTTCTACAACACCCATTCAGGGTTTGGTAATACCGGGAAATGAACAGGTAAGGCGCATAGCTGAAAACTTACAGAAAAATGGATTGGCAGTGCGGCCCATACTTTATCCAACTGTACCTAAAAATGCAGAGCGGCTGCGTATCATTCTACATAGTTTTAATACAGCGGAACAATTACACCAATTATTGCAATTACTTATTTTCACACAAAATCAATAAATGTGCCAACAAAAAAATAGATGTATGCAAAAAATTATTATTTTCAATGCTGAATAAAACCGATGAAAAAATGTAACAATTTTTTGTACTGCAAAAAATCATTGCATTAAATGGTTTTAAATACTGCAATTGCTTCAAATTTTTATAAAACTTGTCTATGAAATATGTTTACGCATTCCTTGCTGCAATCATCACCATTGCATTTATTGCAGTACTCAATATTCAATTGCCGGTGGGCAATTCAAAAACACCCAGACTGGGCTATTTTTTATCGCCTCAACAAGGTTTTTGGCAAAATGCTGAATCTGAAACCACCGATTTTGGCGGAGAGATGGTGTTAACCGGGCTGAAAGGAAAGGCAGATGTGTATTTTGATAATCGATTAGTGCCGCATATTTATGCGGAAAATGATGCCGATGCTTATTTTTTGCAAGGTTATCTGCATGCAAAGTTTCGCTTGTTTCAGATGGAGTTTGAAACCAATGTGGCCGGGGGAAGATTAAGCGAGTTGATAGGAAAAGACGGGCTGGCTATTGACAAATATTTCAGACGATTAGGGATGGTTTATGCCGCAGAAAACTCGTTAAAAGTGATGGAGGCTGACCCGGCTGTAAAATCGGCCATGGATGCTTATACTGCTGGCGTAAATGCTTATATCGCTCAGTTAAAGCCAAATCAAATTCCATTAGAATTTAAATTATTGAATGTTAAGCCCGAACCCTGGACCAATATGCGTTCGGCATTGTTTTTAAAATTTATGTCGTATGATTTAACCGGCCAGGGCGATGATGATTTATTAATGACCAATACCAAAAACCTGTTAGGATACAATCTATTTCAGAAATTATTTCCCGACAGGGCTGATTCTTTAGATCCGATATTGCCAATAGGTACCAAGTTCGAAAAACCTTCCATTGTTCCCACAATACCGATTAATGTAGATGCTTTGTATTACAGAATTTCAGGCGGCAACACCACCGCCATTCCACCTGTTATTCCCAATAAAAATAATGGTAGCAACAACTGGGCAGTAAGTGGCAGCAAAACCAAAAGCGGAAGGCCTATTTTGTGTAACGACCCACATTTAGGTTTAAACTTACCCTCACTTTGGTACGAATTGCAAATCAACACACCTACACAAAATACTTACGGTGCCACCTTTCCGGGTGCTCCCTGTGTAATTATAGGGTTTAATGACAGTTGTGCATGGGGCGTAACCAATGCCGGCCGCGATGTGAAAGATTTTTATGAAATGAAGTTTAAAGACAGTACCATGCAAGAGTACTGGTTTAATAATGAGTGGAAAAAAGCGGAACTAAGGAAAGAAGTGATTAAAGTGAAAGATGGACCGGATGATGTGGAAACCTTAGCCATGACGGTTTTTGGACCGGTTATGTATGATAAAAGTTATCAGAGTAAAAATAAAGATGGCCATTATTATGCCGTACGATGGAAAGCCCATGATGGCAGTAATGAACTGGCTGCTTTCTATCATTTAAACAGAGCAAAAAATTATAATGATTACAGCTATGCCGTTAATTATTTTGTGTGCCCCGGCCAAAATTTTGCATTTGCCTGTAAACATGGCGATATTGCCATTAAACAACAAGGTGCATTTATAGCCAAATGGAAGCATCAGGGCGAGTTTGTAATGCCGGGTACCGATAGCAGTTATATGTGGCAGGGTGTTATTCCCAATAAAGAAAATCCACTCCTATATAATCCACCCCGTGGTTTTGTAAGCAGCGCCAATCAAATGGCGGTAGATACAACCTATCCCTATTATTTAGGCAGATCGGGCAATTTTCCCATTTATCGTGGAATTATTATCAACCGGTTTTTAGCAGGTATGAATAATATTACGCCGGAAGACATGATGAAAATGCAAACCAATAATTATAATGTGTTTGCCGAAATGGCCATGCCCGCATTGTTTAAATATTTGGATGAAACCAAATTAACCCGGGTTGAAAAAAGATACATGGACAAATTGAAAGATTGGAATTTGGTGAGCGATTACGATGCTGCTGCACCTACCATTTTTGAATGCTTTTGGGATAGTGTATTTGTAAATACATATGCTGATGAACTGAACGGTACCGGCCTGCCTTATATGTGGCCGGAGCAGTCTACTTTAGTAGAAGCCATGATCAAGGATTCGAATTACATTTTTGCCGATGATATTAGAACAAAAGATGTGAAAGAAGACATGCACGCTATTGTACAAAATGCTTGTAAACAGGCATGTGCTGCATTAGAGAACTTAGAAAAAGAAGGTAAACTAAATTGGGGTAAGTATAAGGATACCCATATTGGCCATTTACTAAAAATTCCCGCATTAAGCAGGTTACATGTACCCATAGGCGGAGGTGCTAATATCATTAATGCCACTACTTCAAACCATGGCCCCAGTTGGCGAATGATTGTGCATTTAACGGATAAAACGGAAGCCTACGGGGTATATCCGGGTGGACAAAGTGGTAATCCGGGCAGTAAATATTACGATAATTTTATTGATACCTGGGCAGCCGGAAAATATTATCCATTATTGTTTTTAACCAAAGAAATGGCAGCAGCCAGCACAGAAATGAAATGGCATTTACATTTCAAAAATGGATAATTGAGTTTTGTGAATCAAAATCACATTCAATTTTAGAATCACCTAAAAAATAAAATATGAAATTTATAATATCTGTTATCATTACGGCTTTTTTAAGTTATGCTTTTGGTTTATACGCCGCATTCCCCTGGTACACTTTTGCAATTTGTGCTTTAGCCGTAGCATTGGCCATACATCAAAAACCCTTTAAAGCCTTTTTATCAGGGTTCATTGCCCTGTTTTTATTGTGGGGAATATTGGCCATGCTCATTGATAATGCCAATAACCATATTCTTTCACAAAAAGTTGCACAAATATTGCCATTAGGTGGTTCATCAATGGTCATTATTTTATTAACGGCACTGATAGGAGGTTTGGTAGCCGGAATGGCTGCTTTAACAGGAAGTTTAATCAGAAAAATGTAATGCTTGTATTAAAAATAGAAGTTCCCATTTTAAATCAACAATAAAATAAGTACTTTCGCGCCGATATTTTGCCCACTCTGCAAGTGGGTCCATATTGTTTAATGGAACTTTTACCCTGTGTAAAAAGTCTGAAATGTAATTGATCTATGGCATTGTTACACAATCGTATTAACAATGAGGAGCTGAAGCTACGCCTCATGCAAGAAACAGAATCCCGCATTACCGTTAGTTTTTACCAGTATTTTGAAGTACCTAATCCGCTTACTTTTCGGGATTATCTTTATAAATATTTATTTGCACTAAAGGTTTTTGGAAGAGTTTATGTGGCCAAAGAGGGTATTAATGCACAGGCCAGTGTGCCTGCATCGAATTTTGAAGCTTTCAAATTATTTTTATATAGTATCGAACCTTTAAATGGCTTACGCATCAATATTGCGGTAGAGGATGATGGCAAAAGCTTTTGGGTACTAAAAGTAAAACTGCGTGAAAAAATTGTGGCAGATGGCATTAATGACCCCAACTTCAATATGTACAAAAAAGGGAAGTATGTAGATGCTGTAACGATGAATCAATTATTGGCCGACCCCAATACCATTGTAATTGATATGCGCAATCATTATGAATATGAAGTGGGCCATTTTGTAAAAGCTTTAGAAGTGCCTTCAGACACTTTTCGGGAACAGTTACCCATGGCAGTGGAAATGATGAAGGGAAATGAAGATAAAAACATTATTATGTATTGTACCGGCGGTATTCGTTGCGAAAAAGCCAGTGCTTATATGCTGCACAAAGGTTTTAAAAATGTATTTCATTTAGAAGGCGGCATTATTAATTATGCACAACAGGCAAAACAATGGGGATTAGAAAGTTATTTTAAAGGTAAAAATTTTGTATTTGATAACCGATTGGGAGAAAGGATTACACCCGATGTAATTGCACATTGCCACCAGTGCGGTAAACCCTGCGATACCCACACTAACTGCAAAAATGATGGATGCCATTTACTCTTTATTCAGTGTGAGGAATGTGCTGCCAAATATAACGGTTGCTGTAGTCAGGATTGTGCTGATACGCTGTATTTACCGGTTGAGCGGCAAAAACAAATCAGAAAGGGAATAGACAAAGGGCAAAATATATTCCATAAATCGAAGGCTCGTTTAAGACCCAGACTCAATGAAATCAATGGCATTTAGTGATAAACGCCTAATTTTTTTAATGCGTCCATTATTTTTTTGAAAGTAGCTTCATCTGAAAGGGGTTGTGGAACAAATTTTTCGCCAATCAGTTTTTCGTATAATTCTATGTATCGGTTTGATATGGTGGTTATCCATTCATCTGTCATATCAGGTACTACTTCTCCGGGTTTACCCATAAAATGATTAGCAATGAGCCACTCTCTTACAAACTCTTTACTCAGTTGTTTTTGCTTTTCTCCTTTCTGTTGGCGCTTCTCAAAGCCTTCTGCATAAAAGTATCTGGAACTATCCGGAGTATGAATTTCATCCATCAAATAAATCTCATCGCCAATTTTCCCAAATTCGTATTTGGTATCTACTAAAATGAGTCCCCGTTGGGCTGCTAATTGTTTACCCCGTTCAAAAAGTGCTAATGCAAATTTTTCTAATGTTGTCCAATCTTTTTCAGTAGCCAGTCCGGTGGCAATAATTTCATCTTTTGATATATCTTCATCATGCCCTTCTGTTGCTTTGGTAGATGGGGTAATGACAGGCGAAGGGAAAAAATCGTTTTCTATCATGCCATCCGGTAATGGCACACCGCACAATATTCTTTTACCAGATTGATAAGTACGCCAGGCATGACCTGTTAAGTTTCCTCTAACCACCATTTCAATTTTAAAAGGTTCGCATTTTTGGCCTATGCTTACATTGGGGGCAGGCACCGATAATAGCCAGTTTTTACAAATATCTTGTGTAGCATGCAACATATAAGCCGCAATCTGATTCAATACCTGCCCTTTAAATGGAATAGGTTTGGGTAGTATTACATCAAAGGCTGAAATACGGTTACTGGCCACCATTACCAGTATATGTGTTCCAATGCTATATACATCTCTTACTTTGCCTTTATAAAAATGGGTTGCTTGGGGAAATTGATAAGTTGCCATACCTCAAAAATACTCTTGCATAATAATATCCTAATGATTTTTTTGTTTTTTTCTTTTTGAAAATTATTTTATATCATTACATGAAAATTTTTTTCAAGTATTTTTTAATATTTTTTTTATTTAGCCAACTATTTTTTAAATTGCTTTTAAACAAAATCTGCCGTATGAGAAAATTACAATTACTGTTTTTATTTTGTATGCCTGTTACATTGCTCTATGTAACAGCTCATGCACAAGAAGCCACCACTGTAAGTGGTGTTATTAAAAATGCGATTAATAATGAAACAGTATCTTCTGTTTCTGTAACCATTAAAGGGAGTTCAACCGGTGCATATACCGACGAGAAAGGCTATTTTAAATTTTCTACTTCACAAAAACCACCGTTTACATTGGTTATTTCTTCCGTTGGTTTTTCTAACAAAGAAGTAACTTTTAGCGGTAGCCCGGTTGAAGTGAGCATTCAGCCACATTACACTTTGGGTGAAGAAGTGGTGGTTGCAGCCTCCCGTGTTCCTGAAAAAATTATTGAATCGCCGGTAACTATTGAAAGGGTAAGCGCTGCTACCATTCGTTCTGCGCCTTCCTCTAATTATTATGATATTATTGGAACTTTGAATGGGGTTGATGTGGTAGCTTCCAGTTTAACTTTTAAATCTGTAGGTACCCGTGGTTTTAATGTAAACGGAAATTTACGTTTAAACCAAATTGTAGATGGGATGGATAACCAGGCTCCGGGTTTAAACTTTCCGGTGGGGGGCATAATTGGATTATCTGAATTAGATGTAGAAAGCATTGAATTGTTGCCCGGTGCATCTTCTGCCTTGTATGGTCCCGGTGGTATGAATGGTACTGTTTTAATTAATAGTAAAGACCCCTTCAAATACCAGGGTTTAAGTTTTCAAATTAAACAGGGGGTTAACCATATAGATAATTACCAGCGGAATGCTGCCCCTTACTATGATTGGAGCGTACGTTGGGCTAAAAAGGTATCAGACAAATTTGCCTTTAAAATTGCATCACAATATGTGCAGGCACAAGACTGGCTGGCCAATGATAAAAGAAATTACTCCCGTACAACAGGAACGCCCAACGGACAAGTAATTCCGGGTACCAGAGATTCTGACCCTGCTTATGACGGCGTTAATGTGTATGGTGATGAAACCAACTTAGTTAGTGCTGGCGGTATAACATTTAACTCTTTGGCGCAACGGGTAGGCCAGGGTTTTATTGCACAAGGTGTTCCCAGCTCTATTATTAATGGTATAGTTTCTTCCATCCCGGCTAATCAAAATATATCCAGAACCGGATTCGATGAAAAAAATGTTATTTCGCCCACTACTTATAATTTCAAAATTTCCGGTGAAGCAGTTTATAAAATTAATAGTAGAACCGATTTAATTTTTGAGGGTAACTGGGGTGCTGCAAGTACAGTTTATACGGGTGCTGACCGTTATGCATTGAAAAATCTAAAAATGGGTCAGTATAAAATTGAAATGAAAAACAAAAACTGGTTTTTAAGAGCTTATACCACGCAGGAAAATGCCGGCGACACTTATAATTCTACCATTGCTGCCCGTTTGTTTAATGAAGCATTATTGCCCAGTGGTGGTGCTACAGGATGGTTTTCGCAGTATGCGCAGAATTACATTAAATCGCGTTTACCCGCATCTTTGGGTGGTGCCGGGTTAGGAGATGCTGCTGCTGAAATATATGCCCGTTCAGCTACCGATGCGGCTTCAGGAAGACCCAATGGCGCTATTTACAATAATCCTTTGTTTCAAAAAATTGTACAAACCCCCATTTCTAAAGGCGGCGGATTGTTTGTTGACAAAACTGCATTATACATGATTGAAGGTCAGTACAATTTAACCCATGCATTGGGCTTAGAAAAAACCAAAACCGATTTATTAGTGGGAGGTAACTGGAAGCAGTATGCCTTAAACTCACAAGGTACTTTATTCGCTGATACTGCGGGTAAAATTTATATTAATGAAGTGGGTGCCTATGCGCAACTTTCGCAGCAATTATTTAATGATGTATTAAAATTAACTGCTTCAGGCCGGTACGATAAAAATTCAAATTTTGATGGGAGGTTTACGCCCCGTTTTTCTGCAGTTGTAAAATTGGCAAAAAATCATAACCTGCGCTTCTCTTATCAAACCGCTTATCGATTCCCCTCTACACAAAATCAATGGATTAACTTGTTAGTAGGTGGTGGAACACGTTTAATGGGTGGTTTGCCACAATTACGTAATTTCTACAATTTTAATAATAATCCTTCTTATACTTTAGCCAGTGTACGGGCATTTGGTGCCTCAGTATTATCCGGCAATCCTAATCCCGGATTATTGCAAGTGCAAAACTTCGGAAAATTCAAACCCGAATCTTCCAATTCATTTGAGGTGGGATATAAAGGCCTGGTTGCCCAAAAATTGTTGATTGATGTTTATGCTTATTGGGCAGCATATAAAGACTTTTTGGGTGGTGTTACAGTAGTACAATCACAAAACGGTTCACCTTTGGGCTTATTGGGTTTAAACCCCAATGGTTCATCTGGTAATGCTGCAACTACCAGAACCATTTATAGTATTTCAGTAAATACACCGGGTAATGTAAATACTAATGGTTGGGGCGCCTCTGTTCAATACTTATTACCCCGAAATTTCTCTTTAAATGCAAATGTGTACTCTGATCAAATAGGTAGCCTGCCTTCAGATTTTGTATCTTATTTCAATACACCTAAAATAAGAACCAATATTGGTTTCAGTAATTCCGGATTTTTATTAGATAATCGGTTGGGCTTCAGTTTGATGTATCGTTATCAGGATAGCTTTTACTATGAAGGAACCTTCGGAACCGGCAATGTACCATCTTTTACAACCATAGATGGTGTTATTACCTTTAAATTGCCTGCTACTAAATCAATGATTAAAATTGGCGGTACCAACTTATTAAACCGTTATTATACCAATGGTTTTGGTAATGCTCAAATTGGTGGTTTGTATTATGTAAGTTATGGTTATAATGTGTTTTAATTAAAATGCTACCCATTTATTGGAGGCTGTCTCATAAGTAGGCATCCTCTTTTATTATTTTTAGTTTTTCAGAGTGGTTTATGCACAATTGAACTGAATAACTTTTGCTGGCTGTTGATGCAATGT
>JAKAKY010000124.1 GCA_021824365.1 Bacteroidota bacterium
TGTAGATTCGATGAAGCATTCCATTCGTTACCGTTGGAGTAATTGTTTGTCTCAATTTAATTTGCCATTGAGCTTGTGGAATGAAAATGGAATGCAAATTAAAATTTACCCAACTACCCAATGGAAAATAATTACAGTACAACAAAATCAAATAGGTTTATTTAACCAGACACTCATTGAGCGCTTGTATTATGTACAGACAAAGCTGTTATGCTATAACCACTAAATTGCTGTTCGTAACTTACTGTGCTTTCTTCCATAGAAAAAATACAGGCATAAACCTACGCCCATCCAAACAAAAAACCAAAGCCAGCTAATGGCAGGAATTTCTATCATTAAATATAAGCAAAATAGTGCACCCAACACAGGAATAACAGAATAATTTCTAATAAAACTCAACACGGAAACAACAACGGTGATAGAAACAAAAATGATAAATAATATTTCCTGATAACTTTCTGAGTTAAGGTGTTGAAATGCCTGGGTAAAACGTTCATGAAATCCGATAATAAAAATGATGGATAAGATGGGGATAATATATTTTCCATTGATGTATGGAAGTTTAAAACGGCCTTGTGTTGTATTTTGAATACGTGGCAAAACCAATACTCCAAAACAAACCAATACAAAAGCAAACAGCGTTCCAATACTGGTTAAATCTGTCATTAAACTGCTGGGTAAAAACAATGAAGGGATGGAAACCAATAAACCGGTAATAATGGTAGCAAAAGCCGGTGTTTGAAATTTTGGATGAATTTGGGAAAACTTTTTAGGCAACAGTCCATCACGACTCATACTCATCCAAATACGTGGCTGACCCAACTGAAACACCAGCATCACACTGGTGGTAGCTACTACAGCACTAATGGAGATGATATAACTTACCCATTTCAAATTAATTTTACTAAACACAAATGCCAGGGGGTCGTTTACTTTCAATTCGGAATAATGCACCATTCCGGTTAATACCAATGCAATTAATATATATAGTATGGTGCAAATAATTAAAGAGTAAATCATTCCTCTTGGTAAATCGCGCTGAGGGTTTTTACATTCTTCAGCGGTGGTAGAAATAGCATCAAAACCTATATATGCGTAAAATACAGCCGATACACCAGCTAAAACACCGCCAAAACCATTGGGCATAAACGGCACCCAGTTATCTGTTTTTACATAAAAAAATCCGAGTACAATCACAAATATGATGACGATAAGTTTAAATATCACCATAAAATTGGTTGACTTTTTACTTTCCCTAATACCGATATAAGCCAGTGTGGTAATCAATACTACGATGATGAATGCGGGAAGGTTAAAAAGAATATGTTTACCGAATAAAACCGGCGAATTCGTCCAGGCATCTACTGCGCTTAATAAATGTTGCGGCATAACCTGGTGCGAGGCCGATAAAACAGTTGCTTCCTGAAAGTCTTTGGCAGCAGTAAATGGGTCGGTTAATAACCAGCCCGGTAAATGAATACCCAAACCCATTAGCAGATTATTAAAATAACCACTCCAGCTAATGGCCACTACAATATTGCCGATGGCATATTCTAAAATGAGCGCCCAACCAATAATCCAGGCAATTAATTCGCCAAAGCTAACATAAGCATATGTATAAGCACTTCCTGCAATAGGTACCCTGCTGGCAAATTCTGCATAACATAAAGCACTAAAGCCACAAGTAACTGCGGTAATAATAAATAGAAATGCAATACCCGGCCCTCCATTATATGCCGCCGTTCCTATTGTTGAAAAAATACCTGCACCAATAATGGCCGCAATACCCATGAATGTTAAATCTTTTACCGTTAGTACCTTATTAAGTGATTGATGATGGTTATCGTTTAATCCTGCCTCTGAGTCTGCAACAATTTTTTCAATCGATTTTTTTCTCAATAAAGTAGACATGCAATCGGTGTTTTATAAAAAAGGAAGATAAGCATTTAATTAATATTCTCTTTGTATCAGGAAAGCCGCAACATCTTTTAAATGTTTCTTACGCACACTTTGTACAGCCACCTCTTCTAAATGATGAAGTGCGGTGGTTAAATATTGTTCTTTTAAATCATTAGCCCACTTATGTACCCTGCATTCTCTAAAAATAGCTAATACTTTTTCAACTTTATCGGGTGCATTACCCTGCATATATTGCTGTAATGCTGATTTTTGAGCCGGCGATGCTACTTCTAAAGCGTGTAACAATAATGCGGTTTTTTTATTTTGTTTAATATCACCACCAACAACTTTTCCAAATTTTTCAGGTGTTCCGAAAGCATCCAGGTAATCATCCTGAATTTGAAATGCAATTCCTAAGTTTTTACCAAAAGCATACAAATGTTTGCAACTTCCTTCGCTTGCACCACCAATAATAGCGCCCATTTCTAAACTTGCAGCCAATAATACAGAAGTTTTTAATTCAATCATTTGCAAATAATCCTTTAATACAATATGTGCTGCAAATGCATAATCCATATCCAATTGTTGCCCCTCACAAACCTGAATTGCAGTTTTATTAAAAACATGTAAAATTTTATTAATAAATTCAATTCGTATATTTTCTAAATATTGGTATGCTTTAATCACCATTACATCGCCTGCCAGTAAAGCAGTATTGTTGCCATATTTAGCATGCACTGTGGCCATTCCTCTTCGCATATCTGCTTCATCCATTATATCATCATGCACCAATGTAAAATTATGAAACAACTCAATGGCAGTTGCAACACGGAATGCATCTTCCTGTATATCACCAAACAATTCATTACCCATTAAACAAAATACCGGCCTAATTCGTTTGCCTCCCAATTGTAAAAAATAGTGACAAGGTTCATATAATGTTTGCGGCATTTTTGGAAAATGCTGCTTAGAAAAGTGTTGACCAAATTGTTCAGTAAGTTGTTCAAATGTATACATACCACAAACTAACAGGAAAATATTCAAATAAACTTATTAAGAATCAAAGATTTATACTTAAAATTTTGGCACGATTTTTTGATAATTTTGTAAAAAAGTTATTTATGAAAAAAATATTTATCCTTTGCCTCATTTCATTAACTCTTGGTATCGCTAAATCTGAGGCCCAGAATTTAAGCAGTTCCTATCAAACAGCCGTAGGTTTTAAAATTTATCCCGGTGCTGTTTCAGTAAAACATTTTGTAAATGGGAATAATGCGATTGAAGGACTGGGTTATTTTTGGCAATATGGTTTTAGGTTAACGGGCTTGTATGAAATTCATGGTAATATTAATGGTGCACCCGGTTTAAAATGGTATATTGGCCCTGGCGCTCATATAGGCTACTATAACAATAATTGGACAAGAGATTATCCTTACCGCGACAATTCAGTAGCCATAGGCATAGATGGTGTTTTAGGTTTAGATTATAAAATTAAAGGTGCACCCATCAATATCAGCTTCGACTGGCAGCCATCTTTTAATTTAGTAGGCTATTCTTATTTTGAAGGTGGTTGGGGTGGCTTAGGTATTCGATATGCATTTTAAAAAAAATGATGCATTTATATAAAAGTTTGGAGAACCTGAAACCTCCAAACTTTTTTTATGTAACAAATATCTAACCAATCCCTTCTGCATCTTGTAGATCAAAAAGGCTGTTTACAAATTCTTTTTTATCAAATACCAATAAATCGTCCATTTTTTCACCAACGCCAATAAATTTAACCGGTATTTTAAATTGATTGGCAATGGCTAATACTACGCCACCTTTTGCAGTACCATCTAATTTGGTAATGGTTATTGCAGTAACTTCAGTAGCTGCGGTAAACTGTTTTGCCTGTTCTAATGCATTTTGACCGGTAGAACCATCTAACACCAACATTACTTCATGTGGTGCATCGGGTATTACTTTTTGAATAACCCGTTTAATTTTAGACAGTTCTTCCATTAAATGTGCTTTGTTATGCAACCTGCCGGCAGTATCAATAATTGCAATATCTGTTCTTTGGGCAACAGCACTTTTAACCGTATCAAAAGCCACAGCACTTGGATCACTACCCATGGCTTGTTTTACAATAGGAACACCTGTCCTTTCGCTCCAGATAGTTAACTGATCAACGGCTGCAGCCCTAAAAGTATCAGCCGCTCCCAGCAAAACCGAATAACCTGCTTTGGTATAATTGTGTGCTAATTTTCCGATGGTAGTAGTTTTGCCTACGCCATTTACCCCTACTATTAATATTACAAAAGGTTTTTTATGAGCAGGTATTTCAAAATTTTTATACGTTTCATCTGCACCTGGTAATACATTTTGAATTTCATCTTTCAATAAATGATGCAATGCAGCAGTGTTCACATACTTTTCTTTCTTTATCCTTTCTTCAATTCGTGCAATAATTTGCAAAGTAGTATCTATACCAACATCTGCACTGATTAATGCTTCTTCTAACTGATCTAAAAGAGATGCATCAATGGTACTTTTCCCGGCAATCGCTTTCGATATTTTAGATAAAAAACCTTCTTTTGTTTTTTGCAAACCCTGATCTAAACTTTCTTTTTCCTTCTTGCCAAATAGTTTATCAAAAAATCCCATAGTTAATAGAATAAATAGGAAAATAATTTTAAAGGCACAAAGTAAGATTAAAAATTATTTTTTGTGCATCTCAGCTAAAAGAAATCATTCCATTGAAATGCAATTGAAGCATGCAAATACCATTGTTGAACACGCAGTATAACAAAAAAGCCTTCCAAACTGGAAAGCTTAAATTTTTTTATGCGATAAGGCACAACTATTTGGCCAAAAAATCTTTTACCTTGTCTTTATGTACAATGGCTTCTTTAAAAGTGTAGGCGCCGGTTTTAGGGCTACGTACAGGTTTAATTACTTTTGTCCAGTTTTTTGCTTCAGCGGCGGCTTTTTGGTCTTTAGTCTTAATCGCTGTTTTTGCTGCTTTTGCCATGATTATTTAATTTCTTTATGAACAGTTACTTTTTTCAAAATGGGGTTATACTTTTTTAACTCCAGTCTTTCAGGAGTATTTTTTTTGTTTTTTACAGAGATGTAACGACTGGTGCCCGGCAAACCTGATGTTTTATGCTCGGTGCACTCTAATATTACTTGTACTCTATTACCTTTCTTTGCCATTGTAATGGGTAATTTACTGGTTTAATTAAATTTTTACTCCGTCAGCTCTTAATTGTTTAATGACAGTCGCCAATCCATTTTTATTAATGGTACGAATGGCATCTGAAGATACTTTTAAAGAAACCCAACGGTCTTCTTCTGCAAAAAAGAAACGCTTTGTTTGTAAATTTGGCAGGAAACGGCGTTTTGTTTTGATATTAGAATGTGAAACGCTGTTACCTGTTAATGGTTTTTTTCCTGTAACCTGACATACTCTTGCCATGATGCTATTTTTTTCGGGAGGGCAAAGGTAAGGAACACAAATGAAATATCCATATTAATTGCATCTTTTTTCGGGAAAATATGCACATGCCGTGGAAATGTAGATTTTGTTTACAAATGAACTTGATTTTATCCACAAATTTTTTTGTTTGTTGGATGGAACCGGCAGTTTTTATATTCTGGTTTGTCAATATTCAAAATTAATCATCCTCTAAACAGGTATTTTTTTGTGTTGTAGCATTTATTCGTAAATTGCAAACCTTAATATGAAACACTTTCTTCAATATAATCTTGATTTTTTAGATCATCCCTTGGGGTAAATTATTTACTTCATTCTACTCCATTTTCTTTGTAATGAATGTATGGTTATTGTTCCGGCATATTTGTCTGACAATATGCTTATGTAATTTTCCGTCATCGTTAAAATAAACTATCATGTTAACACAACAATTATCTAATAAAAGTGCCTATTATTTATCATTAGAAGAAAAATATGGTGCACACAATTATCATCCCTTACCGGTTGTTTTAGAAAAAGGGGAAGGTGTTTTTGTATATGATGTAGACCAAAAACGCTATTTTGATTTTTTAAGTGGCTATTCTGCAGTAAATCAGGGGCATTGCCATCCTAAAATCATTCAAAGTTTAATACAACAGGCACAAAAATTAACGTTAACCTCCCGGGCATTTTATAATAATATGTTAGGGGAATATGAAAAATATATTACCGAATATTTTGAATATGATAAGGTATTGCCGATGAACACCGGGGTTGAAGGTGGTGAAACAGCCATCAAATTAGCTCGCAGATGGGGTTATGTCCAAAAGGGCATTCCTGAAAATAAAGCAAAAATAATTTTTGCGGAAGGCAATTTCTGGGGCAGAACCCTGGCTGCCATCTCCGCTTCTACCGATCCGTCCAGTTATAAAGGCTTTGGCCCCTACATGCCCGGATTTGAATTGGTACCTTACAATAATTTAGCAGCACTTGAAAAAGCTTTTCAGGATAAAAACGTAGCCGCATTTATGGTAGAACCCATACAGGGCGAGGCAGGCGTAGTTGTACCTGACGAGGGTTATTTAAAAGGTGTTCGTGCCTTGTGTTCAGAATACAATGTTTTATTTATTGCTGATGAAATTCAGACCGGCTTAGCCAGAACCGGGAAAATGCTGGCATGTGATCATGAAAATGTAAGGCCTGATATTTTGATTTTAGGAAAAGCTCTAAGCGGTGGCACTATACCCGTAAGTGCCGTGTTATGTGATGATGCAATTATGCTGAATATTCAGCCGGGAGAGCATGGCAGCACTTATGGCGGCAACCCTTTAGCCTGTGCTGTTGCTATTACAGCCTTACAGGTAATTAAAGAGGAAGGAATGGTGGAAAATGCAGAAAAAATGGGAATACTTTTCAGAGATGAACTGGCAAAACTTAACAGCCCATTTATACAAACCATTCGCGGAAAGGGTTTATTAAATGTTATTGCAATACAACATCCTAACCCAGATGCAGCCTGGGAGCTTTGTTTGGCATTAAAAGAAAATGGCCTTTTAGCAAAACCAACACATGGTGATAAAATTCGATTTGCACCACCGCTCATTATTACTGCTTCTCAAATGACTGAAGCGGTTAAAATTATCGGTAACACTTTACAATCATTTCATTAATATATTTCTACTTAACTAATTTTATCACATGATACAAAACCACCTGCACCACAAAGAAGAGCATTTACAAAGTTCTGACTTATTAACTGATATTGTAATTGGCATGAGTGATGGATTGACCGTTCCTTTTGCATTGGCTGCCGGCTTAAGTGGTGCAGTGGGTAATCAGGTAAACTTAATATGGATAGCGGGTATTGCAGAAATAGCAGCCGGTTCTATTGCAATGGGTTTAGGTGGTTATTTAGCCGGGAAAACAGAAGTTGACCATTATAATAGTGAGCAAAAGAAAGAATATTGGGAAATTGAAAATAAAACAGATGTTGAAAAAGAAGAAGTAAGGGAGGTTTTTAGAAATTGGGGGCTTAGTGAAGCCATTCAGGAACAAGCCATGCAGGAAATTATAAAAGACAAAAAACGATGGGTTGATTTTATGATGAAGCATGAATTGGGTTTAGAACAGCCTGATGCGAAAAGGGCTGGTAAAAGCGCTTTTAATATTGGGATATCTTACGTAGTGGGTGGGTTGGTTCCACTAAGCCCCTATTTTTTTGTTTCTAATTCGCTCGATGGTTTAAAAATATCTGTAATAGTAACCTTGATTTGCCTTTATATTTTTGGATTTTTCAAAAGTAAAATTACTGGTATTAATCCGTGGACGGGTGGTTTACGGGTAATGATGATTGGAGCTGCTGCTGCCGCTGCTGCTTTTGGAATAGCCAAATTAATTGACGGTTAATTTTTGCCTTTTAAGCCTTTTTTTCGGCAGGTAATTTTAAGCGTGGCACTAAAGTCATCAGTAATACTATTACAGCTAATACTACTGTAATGTATAGTCCTGGTTTAACCTCCGGACATTCGCCGGCACGGCATAAAGAAAATAAAGTAAAATTCTTAATGGCCCATGCCATGTTAATGAACCCTAAAAAAATATTGGTTCTTTTGGCCCATACTTTTGGAAACGCAAAAAATGCAATGAGCAATATAGAAAAGAAACCCTGTGCCAAAATTTGCTTCCCGAAAGTAAATTGCCCATTCACTTTTCCATGAACACCCGTAATGGTGAGTTGTAAAGATGGAATGTAAATCCAGGGTAAAAAACAAACAACTACCATTAATACGGCAGCAATAATACCAAGCGTTTGTGTATACTTCATAAAGAAAATAAAGGATTACAGTTGTAATCCTTTGTTTGATGAGAGGTCCCGAGCGGATTCGAACCGCTGTACGAGCTTTTGCAGAGCTCTGCCTAGCCACTCGGCCACAGGACCATTCGGGCTGCGAAAATAAAGCATCATATCTAAATACAAAATTCTAATTTTGCAGCTTCAAAAAAAAACATGAATAGTATTGCACCATCTGAATTAATTATCAATAACCGCGGGGCTGTGTACCACCTTAATTTAAGGCCTGAAGAGTTGGCTGATACCGTTATTACCGTAGGCGATCCGGACCGGGTTGAAAAAGTAAGTAGGCACTTTGACACAATTGAAATAAAAAGACAACATCGTGAATTTGTGACACATACCGGCTGTATCGGCAAAAAAAGATTAACGGTTATTTCAACCGGCATAGGACCCGACAATATTGATATTGTTGTGAATGAATTAGATGCACTTAAAAATATTGACTTCGAAACCCGCACCATTAAACCGGAATTGAGTTCATTGAATATTATTCGATTAGGCACTTCCGGCGCTTTGCAAGCAGATATTCCTGTAGATAGCTTTGTAGTAGGCACACATGGTTTAGGATTAGACAATTTGTTGCATTATTATCGTTTCTCTAATAATGCAGAAGAGGAACAAATTTTAAAAAATTTTATTGCCCATACCCAATTATCAGGCAATATTCAACCCTATTTGGCAACCGGCAGCATTAGCATTATGAAGCATTTTGTAGAAGGCTTTCATCATGGCATAACTGTTACCTGCCCTGGTTTTTATGGCCCTCAGGGCCGGGTGCTACGTTTGGGCTTAGCTAATCCCGGGTTGGTAGATAATTTTAGTAGTTTTAGCAGTGGACGACACCGAATCAGTAATTTTGAAATGGAAACCAGCGCCATTTATGGCTTGGGCAAATTATTAGGCC
>JAKAKY010000125.1 GCA_021824365.1 Bacteroidota bacterium
TCAATCGATTTAAGGGTAACTCTTCTTCCATAAGCAGAAAGTGAATCAACCAATTTTTTCATTTTATCGGGATGTTGCTCATAATAAGAAAGACTGTGGTAAAAGCTACTTTTGGTGATATGATGCCAATAAAAAACTTGTTCAAATTGCTTTCGATCGTCTCTGATTTTTTTAAACACCGTATCTTGTCCGGCTTTCATGTTGTTCCATTCATTTACATTCAACAAATCCCACATCACTACTTTCATCGTATCAAAATTTAGTACGGGCATTTCTGATTTATGGCTGTTACAGGCCACTATACAAGTGATTAAACAAATAAGGATTAATATTTTCTTCATTTTAACTTATCGCAGAATTGATGGGGCAATATTTAAAAGGGTATTTTATTGCAATTGTTCTTTATATTTTGTTGCATTTCCAACATCTAAATTGGTAAAAACATCGAGGGCTTTCAGTTTATCATCCGCATTGGCTTTTACAAATAATCCAATTAGTTCCTGCACTTTTGTTTGCATAAAAAATTGAACAAACATGGTATTGGGATGTTCCCGATTAAATGATTGTAATAAAATTAAAGCTTGTAAAATACCAGATCGGGCCTGCTGTTCATTACTATACATATTATCTAATCCCAAACGATAATAATCATAAATAACTGTATGCAAAACATTGTTGGCATTGTTGGTTAAATTATCAACCAGCCAATATCTGTTCCTTAAACCATCAAAGGCACGCCAACCGCTAATGCTGGCATCTTCAGGTGCATTGTTTACAATGTTTTGTGCTTTTAAAAAATAAGGTTGTCCTGCTTTGGGCGAAAAAGAATCATAATCTAAACCAATAATTAAGTAAGAATAATAGGCCAATACAGCAGTTAAATTGGCCACCAATGGATCATTACCCTGTACCCGGCTATCGCTAAATTCAATGGGTTGAAATTCAATGTATTTAAATGTTACATCAGGATCCTGAAAATTAACCAACGCTGCCTGATAAGTGCTATTGTACACAGGCCTTGCCGCCTGAATAATTAATGACGCGCTAAACACATTGGTTTGTGGCATTGATTCTATATTGAATAAAAAACTACAAACAATTTTTTCAGCCGGATTAAACTGGTCATCGGTCCACTTTCTGCTATTTAAAAAATTAGTTAATTGCGATTGAAATGTATTGAATATTTTTTTATCTATCGTAGTATTTACCCTGCTGGCATTAATGGTTACTTTAGCTTGCAATTCCTGTGCAATAATTCCATGGATATTAGCCAGAGAAAGTAAAAAAAATATAATCAAAAATTTACGCATCTAATTCTTTGCTTATAAATAAAACAATGTCTTTTGCCAACTCTGTTTTAGGTTTTAGTGTGATTGTTTCTGAATGACCATTTTTTGAAATAATGGTAATTTGGTTCGTATCATGTCCAAAACCGGCTTGTGCATCATTAAGTGAATTTAGGACAATACTATCAATTTTTTTTGTATTTAATTTTTCTAAGGAATTTTTAAGCTCATGCTCGGTTTCTAAGGCAAAGCCCATGATGTATTGATGTGGCAATTTTTGCCTGCCCAATAAGGCAAGTATATCAGTTGTTTTTACCAAAGACAGTTGCCATTTAGTTTCGCTTTTTTCTTTCTTAATTTTTTGTGGTGTTTTTTCAAGTGGTGTATAATCTGCAACAGCCGCATTCATAATAACAATATCTGCTTTAGGCGCTTCTATCATGCATTGCTCCAACAGTTCATTGGCAGTTGTTATGGCTATTTTTCTAATTGCATTGTAAGAAAGATGCAAGGCTGTAGGTCCGGTTATTAATATAACATTAGCCCCTTCCAAATAAGAAGCTTCAGCAATGGCAAAGCCCATTTTACCGGATGCATGGTTGCCAATAAAGCGAACCGGATCAATTGGCTCATAGGTTGGGCCTGCTGTTACCAACACAGTTTTATCTTTTAATAAAGTGCCCCTACAATAATGACTGATTAAAAAATTAACCATGGTTTCAGGTTCTGCCATTCTGCCCTCGCCAATTAACCCACTCGCCAATTCTCCATTTTCAACAGGGATAAGCTGAACTCCGTAGCCAGTAATCAGTGCTACATTTCTTTTGGTAGCAGGATGCAACCACATATCCTCATCCATGGCAGGGGCTGCAACAACCGGACAGGTGGCTGAAAGATAAACGGCCATTAATAAGTTATCGCAAATACCATTGGCCATTTTAGCCAGCGTATTAGCACTAAGGGGGGCTACTAAAAAAATATCGGCCCAACGGCCTAAAGCCACATGATTAGCCCAGGTAGATGATTCACTTAGATTTTCTAATACTACATTTTTACTGAGTGTTTCTAATACCAATGGGCTTACAAAATTTTTGGCAGAAGCAGTCATAACTACCTTTACCTCAGCACCTGCTTTTACTAACAAGCGAACAAGGTTAATTATTTTATATGCAGCTACACTGCCGGTAATGCCTATTAATATTTTTTTCTCTCTTAACATGGTATTGAAATTAATGTGCAAATAACAAAAAAGGCAGTATATCTACTGCCTTTTTATCAATTTTAATAAATTTTGATGCTCATCGGAATAAATCGTTGTCGTTGTTTAAACGATAATAGATTTTCCCTTCCATAAATTCATTCAATGCAAGAATAGCCGGATTGGGCATTTTTTCATATGCCCGGGAAATCTCTATTTGCTCTTTATTTTCATGAATTTCTTCCAAACTATCTGTATGGTTGGCAAATTCATCTAATTTATTATGCAATTCTTCCCGAATGGTTATATTAATTTGATTAGCCCTTCTGGCAACAATGGCAATAGATTCATAAAGATTACCGGTAATATCTTTAATGTCTTTCAAACTTTTAGGTTCAACAGAGCTAGGTATATTAGCGCTGAGTTGTCTTCTTAGTTTGCTCATTTTGTAGGTTTTTTATTAAGTTATTAGTTTGTGTATTAATTTTTGTAATATCTGCTGTGTGTTTACTTCCCTGAAAGCGATCCATAAAATCTGAACAATCAGCTTTTACTTTTTCAAATCGTTCCAATTGTTTATCAGGATAGCTCATTTCTGCATATTTGAAATAGGAATTGATAGACTGATATTTATATAAATCGCCATTTTTAGAATCAGGATAATTGTCCAAAACCCCTGAAAAAGTAATGGCTGCCGCTTTAAAATAACCTAAATTATAATAGAGCTGAGCATTTAAATAATCTTTAGTTTCTAATTTTCCCCTGCATAAATCAATAATATTATTCGCTTCTTTAATTTTGGGTGAACCAGGGTGCATATTAATGAATGCCTGCATTAAACCAATGGCTTTATTGGTATTGGTTTGATCTAACTCTGGCTTTGGTGATTGTTTGTAATACGTATATGCCCGCATATACTCGCACTCTTCTGTTTTAGCACTAGAAGGAAAAGTTTCCGTAAATGTTTTAAAATAATTTTCGGCGTTTAAATAATCTTTTTGGTAATAGTAACAATAGGCCAGTTTATAGTACATATCTTCATAACGATCCGTTCCTTTTACATAAGGGAATAAATCTTCAAAGAGCTGTTGAGCAAAATTGTATTTTTTAATAACATAATATTGCTCTGCCATTTTGAATTTATAGTCAATATCCTTACTCTTCAAAATCTGCGAGAAGCGATGACTTTTTTGAAGCTTTAGTCCCTTTCTTGAGCAAGCGGCAAATCCCAAAATGATTAATGAAAACAATACTAGTTTCTTCATACAAGTTTGCGAAGGTAAATAATTTTGGCAATATAAGTACGCTGCTTTAAAACATACGTTAATATTCTTTAAAAGTATTACAAATGAAAGGGGAAATAAAGCCATTTCTGGCAACTGAAACTACCGCCTTTTCATCTATCTAAACAAAAAAGCCCCAAAATTTGGGGCTTTTTTTAAAAATATGCTATTGTTTAGTTTCTGCTTCTCAAGTTTGGATGCGGAGCAGGTACTGTATTTGGACCTTCTTCAAGTGTTCCTTGTAAATCAATGGTGTTTGCATCGCCGGAACCACCATCATAAGAGAAGATGAATCTGCTTTCAGAAATACTTTGTTTATCAACTAAGTATTTAATTACGGCATTTACTCTTTCCCAAGCCATTTGTTGAGCAGCTTTGCTGGCAGTAGGATGGCCAATTACTTTTACTTTACAATCAGGATTTGCTTTTATGCTTGCAGCAGCGGCATCCAATAATTGCATAGCTTCTTTGCTTAATTTATTGCCTTTTTTGAATTGCACGCTGGGTAAGCTATTGATGTTACATACCGGTGCTTTTTGCATATTGGCAATCATATCTCTTAACTCTTTGCAGCATGCAGGTTCAGGACAGGTACCTACACCATCAGCATTTACAGGAAAACAGCTTTGCGGAGTTAAGATTTCTTTATCTCTGTAATCAGGAACACCATCCCCATCCGTATCTTTTGCTCTACCATGGCTATCAACAGGTGCACCGGCGGGTGTATTGGGTTCCAAGTCAAATTGGTCTGTTACACCATCTCCATCAGCATCAGGTAAAACAACTTTTGGCATTTTCATATGCTTGGGGCTGTTCAACTCATTATATTCATAATTGTATGGGTTAATCCACCATAAAGGCTGTACTCTTTTAGCAGTTTTACCTAAGTTAATGTTTAAATGAGCTGTAGAAAAGCTGTATTGATCGCCAGCATTACCTACTTTATTACCATCTAAATAATCATTACCAAACATGGGCACAGTGAATCTTTGTTCAATACCAATGTTAACACGGTTGCTGATTTTGTAAGATACACCGGCACCATAACTTAAACCATGCATTAATGCCCAGGTATGACGACCATTTACCGCAGGTACATCATTGGGAAAGTTAGATGTTCCAATTAAATTGTTTTGAGGATAATATAAGTTATGCAATGCCCCACCCTGGTTGGTCATTACTCTGGTATAAATTAAAGAATAACCCCCAAAAACATAAACATCCCATTTTGGATTGCCTCTGTAATGGCTCATTGAGTTTAAAGATGCAATGACATCGATAGAACCCATATGCGTATAATTTTTAGCCCAAACAGTAGACTTACTGCTTGGAATAGAAACAATAGCGCCATTGTAAGCACCTCTTAAAGAAAATACATGGCTGATAGATTTGCGAAGCGAAATGCCACCTACAATACCGCCATTGTATCCGCCGGTTAAAATGGCTCTATCTCCTAAGATAAAAGCATTACCAGCACTTAAACCTAACTCCCACTGATTGCGGGGTTTAGCCGGGTATGGGTATTGGTTGTTTAAAAACTCATTGTACTGAGGTATCTTTTTAGTAGGAACCTTAGAACTGTCTTTCCAGTCCCAACCCCAATCTGTTGATGTTTGCGCAAAACTAATGCTCTGAAACAGAACAAACATTGCTGCAAATAACGAAATGTACTTTTTACTTGCCATAACTTATATTTAATGTTGATGATAAAATTCCCGACAAAAGTATTGTAATCGGAATGAACAATCAAATTTTATATTATGTTTTTACATAACTGCCTAAAAAGACAGTTTTTTTTTGAAAAACGTTGCATTTACAAAATTATTGTAAGTTATAGTGAATTAACACACTTTATTAACCTGCACACATAATTATTTATATTGCACCACTATAAAATAACCCATGGAATTAGCCCTTCAGGTAATAAAAGATGAGTTGGATGCCTTTGAAAAGCATTTTAAAACTGCCGTTCAAAGCCGGGTTCCACTATTAGATAGAATTATGCAATATATTGTTAAAAGAAAGGGGAAGCAATTACGCCCCATGTTTGTTTTGCTTTCTGCCAAATTGGGCGCACCGGTAAATGATGGTACTTACAGGGCAGCATCACTGGTAGAATTGCTACACACCGCTACTTTAGTGCATGATGATGTGGTTGATGAGGCGATGGAAAGACGTGGTTTTTTTTCCATAAATGCTCTTTGGAAGAATAAAGTAGCTGTTTTGGTGGGCGATTATCTTTTATCAAAAGGTTTATTGCTATCGCTAAGTAATAATGACTTTACAGTTTTGCAAATCATGTCAGAAGCAGTAAAGCAAATGAGCGAGGGGGAATTATTACAGATGGAAAAATCGCGTAACCTGAAAATTGATGAAGCCATCTATTTTGACATTATTAAGGGGAAAACGGCCTCATTATTGGCCTCGGCCTGTGCTGCAGGCGCAGCTACAACCTTCAGTAAGCCGGAACAAGTTGAGCAAATGCGTTTGTTTGGTGAAAAAGTGGGTATGGCGTTCCAAATAAAAGATGATTTGTTTGATTATGGCACCAATCATATAGGTAAACCCACGGGTAATGATATTAAAGAAAAGAAATTAACCCTACCGCTTATTTACACTTTAAATAAGTGTTCTGCAAAAGAAAGAAGGTACCTGATGTACATCCTTAAAAACGAAAATAAAAACAAGATAAAAGTACAACAGGTTATTAAGCAGGTAGAACGAAGCGGCGGTATTCAATATACTATTACAATCATGAATCAATACAGAGATGAAGCGCTGAGTGTTTTACACAGTTTTCCTGAATCAGAAGTGCGTAGTGCATTGGAGGAACTGGTTCGGTTTACAACTGATAGACAATATTAGTACCATCACTGTTTTTAATATTTTAATCTTCAAAATATTAGCCAACCTACATGCATTGAGCATGCTGCATTTGCTTTGGTGATCTAAAAAACAGATACACAAAACGAATGGTATAAAATTAAGTAATATCTTCATTCCCATTGTTTATGTAATTATTGTAGTTTTTAAATTATGGAGAAACGATGGAAATTGCCCGTATGGGATGCTAATACTGTTTTGCAACTGCAATCTTCTTTAAAAGTAAATACGGTTATTTGCCAAATTTTGGTGCAAAGAGGTATAGATACTTTTGAAAAGGCCAAACAATTTTTTCGGCCACAACTTTCTGATTTACATAGTCCCTGGCTCATGAAAGATATGGATTTGGCTGTTGAACGAGTGCTAAGAGCATTTCATATTAAGGAAAAAATTTTAGTGTATGGCGATTATGATGTAGATGGTACCACATCTGTAGCTTGTATGTTCCGCTTCCTGCAATCTGTGCACCCTACTGTAGGTTTTTATATTCCGCATCGTTACCGGGAAGGTTATGGTATTAGCCAACAAGGTATTCATTATGCCAAAGAAAATGGTTTTTCGCTAATTATATCATTAGACTGTGGTATAAAAAGTATTGAACTGATTCAATATGCGAAAGAATTATCGATTGACTTTATTGTTTGCGACCACCATTTACCCGATAACCAATTGCCACCTGCTGTTGCTATTCTAAATCCAAAACAAATTAATTGCAATTATCCATATAAAGAATTGTGTGGCTGTGGGGTAGGGTTTAAGTTAATTACAGCCCTTTCAGAAAAGCTTGGATTAGCAGCTTCTATTAGCTATGAATATATTGATTTGGTAGCCTGCGCCATTGCAGCAGATATTGTACCACTTACCGGCGAAAACCGAACTCTGGCTTATTTCGGTTTAAAAAAAGTAAACGAAAACCCCTGCGTTGGCATTAAAGCTTTGCTTCAATTAGCAGGCATGCAAAAAGAAATACATATCAATAATCTTGTCTTCATTATTGCACCAAGGGTAAATGCAGCCGGCAGAATGGATGATGCTAAAAAAGCCGTTCAGCTATTTATTGAAAAAGATATGCAGGCCGCTTTACAATTAGCTGAAATGCTGCACAATGACAATACCGACCGAAAAGAAGCTGATACAACCATTACAGCAGAAGCACTTACAATAATTGAAAACGATATAAACCATATTCACAAAAAAACAACGGTGGTTTATCAGGAACACTGGCATAAAGGAGTTGTAGGTATTGTAGCCAGCAGATTAATTGAAAAACATTACCGCCCCACCATTGTACTTACCAAGAGTGGTGCATATATTACCGGTAGTGCCAGAAGTGTAGCGGGGTTTAACCTATATGAAGCCATTTATGCCTGTAGAGATTATTTAATGGGATACGGTGGCCATTTTGCTGCAGCAGGTCTAACTTTAAAAGCAGAAAACCTGAGCGCTTTTAGTCAGGCTTTTGAAACCGCTGTGAATGAAACTATTGACCCTAACTTACTTATTCCGGAAATTTGTATTGCTGCTGAAGTTCAATTGAAGGATATTACGCTTGGATTTTACAACATTATCTGTCAAATGGAGCCCTTTGGCCCGGAAAATATGCAACCGGTGTTTTTAATCAAAAATTTGATTGATACCGGTTACTCTAAAATTGTGAAAGAAGAACATATCCGCTTTGTATTGAAACAAAACAACCAAACCATTACCGGCATTGGTTTTAATATGGCACATTTATTTCCGTTATTAGCAGCACAAAAACTTATTGATGTTGTTTGTACGATTGATTTAAATGAATACATGGGTGAAAAAAATTTACAATTACGGGTAATAGATGTAAAACCTTCCGCATAATGGAAATTTACCAAAGCACCATCCTATTGTTCAACAAAAAAAGTAAAAAATGAAATTATGGCAATATATATCTTATTTCTGGTACATTGCCATTAATTGGAATATAAAAATTGCATGGTTTATTGTAAAAAATGAATGGAATGGTGAAAAAAAATATGGCATCCAAACCATTGGTTATGATGAATTAAACCATTTAGCATTGGCCGATGTGGATATTAACCATGCCAGCATTTACATGCCAGTTGATTATACACTGCTTGAAATTGGATTAAACCATTTACAATTACTCCCCGTGCATTTTGTAGATTTTGGATGTGGTAAAGGAAGATCGATGTGTGTAGCGGCTCATTTTGGTTTTATCAATATTACCGGAATTGAATTATCGCCTAAATTATATTACGATGCACAGTATAATATTACCCAAACACAACATATATTTCCAAAAGTCAATTTTCATTTAATCAATAATGATGCGTTTTACATTTCAATTCCATCTAACGCAAATTGTTTG
>JAKAKY010000126.1 GCA_021824365.1 Bacteroidota bacterium
GCAATTAGAAAATTTATTGAGCGATCATGAAACAATTATAAGGAATCTTCGAAACGACATCATGCTATTTTCAGATGAATATAAAGATTTGGGAAATGCTGATTTCCTGACCGGTTTATTGAAAATACACGAAAAATGGGCATGGTTTGTAAGAAGTTACTTGAAATAAAATGAATATACTCCACAAAAAACCGGGCACTTACCCGGTTTTTTTATGTCCTATTTTTATGTGTATGCGATTTTTTTGCACGATGTTGTTTGTTAAATGGCGAATGCGGTGGATGGTGCATTGGTTGTAACATTTTTTTGCGCAACAAATTGCCTAATAAAATAAGGGCAAGTGCAAACAATGCAAATAAAATAATAGGGAAATTAATATTACCGGTAATGGCAATTTGTATTATAATCCAAATAGCAAAAATAATTCCTTCCGCCATAACAAGAATAGGATGAAATGCAAAATGTTGTATGCAGCTCCAGGCTGCAATCAGGCTTCCCAAGCCAATAAAAACAACCAATAACCAACCCGGAGTGCTATAAGATGAAAATGGAGTACCTTGTAAATCATCGTATGACAATCCTAATGAACGGCCACTGGAATCATTGATTAAGCTAAATCCAATATACAAAGCAGTAAGGGCTGCAATAATTAATATAGCAATTAATAATTGGTGAATGGTTTTCATATAACCGTACAGTTTTGGTGAATAAAAGGGTTACAAATGTTACATATAGATTGATTAAGGAAGAATTGATATATTTAAAATAATACAAAATTTCTTATTCATCATTCTTGCTGTTTTGTTGCAATAAATATTCTATGGTATGTATAAACTCTTCCTGAAATTTTTTATAATAAACACCTGAACCGGGGCCATAAAAGCCTGTATCAATTTTAGCAACTTTTCCGTCCTTCCCAATAAAAATAAGTGTGGGAAATACTTTAATAGCCTGCAAAGCCGGTAAGGTTTTCTGCGTTTTTAAACTATCGTTTACAGCAGCTCCTGTTATTAAAATAGGATATTGCACATTAAACCTTTGTTTGAACTTTTCTAAACTGGCTTTAGAGCGGTTAAAATCTGTACTTAATTCATAAGCCAAAGCTATTACGGCTACCCCTTGATTTTTATATGCATCATAAAATTTACTGAGGAATTGAGTTTCGTCCATACAATTAGGACACCAGGAACCCATAATTTGCAATACTACTACTTTATTACGAAATGCACTGTCTTGCAAAGAAACAGGCTGGTGATTTAATTCAGGGAAAGTAAAACGCAATGTGGTTTCGCCGGGTTTCATGTAAGTTGCTGCAATGGAATCGGGCAAATGTGCTTTACTATTTTTTACAGCAGTAAATTTTTCGGTAGCAGTTACATCAGAGTAAAAAAAACCATTTTCCAGCAGCGTATCATTTACTGCAATGGCATTAAATAAATAAGCATGGCTACCATCAAAAGTAGAAAGTTTTAAAGTATCGCGGACTACAATACCACTCAGGTACCTGTAATCGCCACTGGGTGTTAAAAATGTACCCGTAATATTATTGTCCTTTTGTGCAAATTCAGCAATAGCAGGCCGTAAGGTACCATTAGGCCGGGTAAATGTAACCTGCCACCGGCCCGATAAATTGGCTACAGCAGGAACTGTTTGCTGAAATTTATTGGGATGTATAGTTGCAGTAAAAGGCAATTCAACCGGTATGGTAGCAGTACCTTTACGCCAGGTACCCTGCCATAAATTGGGTGCTACTACTTTTGCTTTAAACTGCGATTCAAATACAGGCATTTGTATAAAAACAGAATCATTTTGAAAATGAATACCATCTACCAAAAATTTATCTTTGCCATTGAGTAGGTATATAACGGGCTTATTTTGACGCGTTGTTAATTCAAAATTAAAAACGATGGAATGCCCATCGGGCCTATGCAAAGCGCCGGTCCAAATATTTTGTGCATAAATAGGATGAAATCCTAAAAAAATAAAGACAAGCAATACTAATTTTAATTTGTGTTCTTTGTGATGCATCATTGAAGTCATTCTTTAATATTCATTAAAAATTGCTGCCACCAATAGCCTGATTGTTTAATGGTGCGTTGTTGTGTTTCAAAATCAACATGCACCAAACCAAAGGGTGCCTGAAAGCCTTCCGACCATTCAAAATTATCGGTTAATGTCCATACAAAATAACCGTTAATGGGCATCCCATCTTTTTTGGCCTGAAGTAATGCGTTTAAATAGCTTTTAAAATAATCAATACGTTGTACATCATGAATGGCTCCTTTTTGTAGTTTATCTTTAAAACAGGCACCATTTTCAGTTACAATAATTGATTTTACATTAGGATAACTTGCAAATTGCTTTAAAATATGATAAAAACTAGTTGGGCTAATTTCCCAACCTAAATCAGTATGTGGCACTTTCCGTTTTGTAGCTTTTACCTCAACGGCCTGCACATAAGGAATCATTGCATTGTGGGCAACGGTAACAGGAAAATAATTTTGAAGACCGATAAAGTCAAAATCAAATTGCATTCTCTCGGTATATTTCCAGGCTTTGGTAAAAAGATGCAATCGGTCCATTAATATAGAGTTGTCAGAAGGATAGCCCATTCCCAATACAGGTTCAATAAATAATCTGTTCATTAAAATATCTATTCTTTTGGCGGCCAGTATATCTTCTTTTTTATTGGTTGCGGGTACTACTTCACTACATGAAAATGTGGTGCCAATGATAGCATCGGGCACCATGGCACGGATAATTCTACCGCCCTCCGCTTGTGCCATGGCCGCATTGTGAATAGCAGCGAAAAACTGTTTTATGCCCGATTTCCCCGGAGCATGTTTCCCTAACATATAGCCCAATGAAGTAAAGCCCATGGGTTCATTCAACACAATCCAATGTTTTACTTTGTTACCGTACTCTTGCATACAAAGTATAACATATTTTGAAAACCATTTTAATAATAAATGGGAAGTCCAGCCCCCTTCCTTTTGCAATGCCAGAGGCAAATCCCAATGATATAGTGTTATACTGGGTATTAATCCAAGTGCCAGGCATTCATCAATTACCTGATGATAAAAAAGTATGCCTGCCTTATTCACCAATCCGGTTCCGTTGGGCATTATCCTGCTCCATGCAATTGAAAAACGAAATACTTTAAATCCCAATTGTTTTACCAAAAGCAAATCGGTTTTATACCGATGGTAAAAATCGCAACACACATCCGGTTTAGCATTTCCTTTAATTTTTCCGCCACGTAGGGAAAATTGATCCCAAATGGAGAGGCCACGGCCATTTAAGTTATATGCGCCTTCATTTTGAGCTGCAGCAATGGCAATTCCCCATAAAAAATCACTACCAAAATCATCAGCTTTAAATATTGCAGGTGTAGTCATAAACCATATATGGCCTAAAATTCCATATTTATTTTGATATGTAGATTAAATTTTAATAAAAAAAATCAAACGTTTGTTTAAATCAAACATTTGTTTAAAATTTGCATTCTAAATTCTATTCTATGAGTACAGATAAAAAAGAATTGATTATGAAAACTGCCATTTCTCTTTTTTCTGAGAAGGGCTATGAAGGCACATCAATTCGTGATTTAGCACAGAAAGCAGATGTGAATATAGCCATGATTAACTATTATTTTGGTTCAAAAGAAAAATTATTTGAAGCCATTGTAGAAGAAAAAGTGCAGCATATCAGAGGTCGTATTGAAAATTTGGAAAATGATAAAAATCTAAGTGAAATAGAAAAAATTGATTTGATTATTGAAGCCTATGTAGACCGATTTTTATCTTACCCTGATTTTCATAAGGTTATGGAACAGGAAATGCTGGTATCACACAGAAAAGATATGCATCAGAAAGTAATTGAAGTGGTAACCCAAAATATCAGCAATTTTACTAAAATTATTGAAAAAGGAATTCGAAAAAAAGTATTTAAGAAAGTAGATGCCCCTCTCCTTTTTGCCAGTATTGTTGGTACTATTCACGAGGTATTAAAATCGAAACAAATTTGTTGTGTATATATTTTCAAAGAAAGCAACAAAGATTTTAATCCATATGCAGATGAACAATTTCGAAAACGACTCGTTACACATATTCAACAAATGGCTCATTCTACATTATTACAATCATAAACACCATCATAAAAAATAAACTATCAAAATACATGGAACAGCAAGCTCAGGTACAAAAGAAAAAATCGCCCATCAGATTAATTATACTCATTGTAGTTTTATTGGTGGCAGGATATTTTATTTTCGGTAAAATAAGATTTGCTTTAACGCATGAAACTACTGATGATGCCCAGGTTGAGGGACAAATTACTCCCGTATTACCAAGGGTTTCCGGTTATATTAAAACATTGTACATCAGAGATTATGACAGTGTAAAAGCCGGGCAATTAGTAGCAGAAATGGATGATGCCGACTTATTATTACAACTAAAAGAAATGGAAGCCAATCTGGCACAATCTAAAATAGATATTGTCAATGCAAAAGCTACTTTAAATAATGCATTGGTATCATTAAAAGTGAACAAAGGAAATATTGATTTAAGTGAATTAAGGTTGAAGAAAGCCCAACAGGATTTAGATAGAGACAAAAATTTATTTGCAGCAGAAGCGATTACCAAAAAACAATTAGACAATACACAGTATAATTATGAAACTGCGCTGCAAGAATATCAAAATTCGCATAAAGATTATAATGCAGCCGATAGCAGACTGGCTGTATTAAGCGCATCTGTAGAAAAAGCCGAAGCATCCATTGCCGTACAACAGGCAAAAATTGACCAGCAAAAACTAAAATTAACCTATACCAAAATCTTTGCGCCACAATCTGGTAAAATTGGGAAAAGAAATGTTAGCGAAGGACAATATGTACAAGAAGGCACACCATTATTTTCTATAGTTGACAATAGCACTTATTGGGTTGTAGCAAATTTCAAAGAAAACCAACTTCAACATTTATACAGGGGTAAAAAAGTAGAAATTGATATTGATGCTTATCCTAATTTAAAAATAACGGGAACAGTTGCCAATTTAAGTGATGCAACCGGTGCAAAATTTGCTTTACTGCCACCCGACAATTCAAGTGGAAACTTTGTAAAAGTTACCCAACGTGTGCCCGTTAAAATCAATTTCGATAACATAGATCAGATCAAAAATTTATTGCGGGCAGGATTAAGTGTATATGTAGTTGCCAATAACAAATAAAATTATCTAAAATTCATGGCTACACCAAGAGGGTTTGCCCGTTTTATTATTGTGTTAACCACCGTTACAGCGGCTGTAATGGAATTGATAGACACATCTATTGTAAACGTGGCATTAAACGATATGAGTGGAAGTTTGGGCGTAAGTATAGAAGATATTAGCTGGGTAATTACTTCTTATGCCATAGCAAACGTTATTATCATTCCATTAACCGGATTTCTGGCAGAATATTTTGGCCGTAAAAATTATTACCTGGTATCAATGATCATTTTTACTGTGGCATCATATATGTGTGCGCAATCATCATCTTTGGTTGAAATCATTGCCTGGCGCTTTGTGCAGGGCATTGGTGGCGGCGCTTTACTATCTACCTCACAAGCCATATTATTCGATGCATTTGAACCGCAGGATCGGCCAATCGCTTCCGGTTTATTTGGAATGGGCATTGTTTTAGGCCCTACGCTGGGCCCAACTTTAGGCGGATACATCATTGACCACGCTTCCTGGCCGTTGATATTTATGATCAATATTCCTATTGGAATTATTGCTACTATGCTTACTTTTTACTTTATAGAGAAAAAAGAAGGCGAAGGCAAAAAGAAAAAATCAATTCATATTGATTACAACGGTATACTATTGCTGGCAGCAGGTATTGGTTGTTTACAATTTGTATTGGAACGTGGCGAAGCTGACGATTGGTTCAGCAGTTCTGCCATTCGAATTTGTTCGATTATTGCAGTAGTGGGAATTATAGGTTTTATTGCTTACGAATTGAGTATAAAAGAACCTGCTGTGAATTTGAGGGTATTAGGTAACCGGAATCTGGCTTTTACTACCATCTTTACATTTGTAGCCGGATTAGGTTTATTTACTTCTGTATTTGTATATCCCATACTGGCGCAACGTGTTTTGGGTTTTACAGCATACGAAACCGGCATTTCACTCTTACCACCTACCTTAATGGCTGTCGTAATGCTGCCCATCGTAGGAAAAATTATGAGTAAAGGTGTCTCACCTATTCCTTTTGTAGTGGTTGGGTTTTTATTGTTTGCTGCTTATAGCATATTAACCTCACAAGTTAGTCCGGACGTAGGTAAATGGGATTTCTTTTTCCCGTTATTATTAAGAGCCATTGGTATTTCAATGGTACAGCTACCATTAATTAATCAGGCTGTTGCCGGGCTTCAACCCAAAGATTATGCTGCAGGTATATCATTAAATAATATGATTCGACAATTAGGGGGTGCATTTGGTATTGCCATGGCCAACAATTATATC
This sequence comes from Bacteroidota bacterium, assembly GCA_021824365.1. GTDB lineage: Bacteria > Bacteroidota > Bacteroidia > Chitinophagales > Chitinophagaceae > Hydrotalea. Next base: position 6,505 of record JAKAKY010000126.1, read on the forward strand.
TCGCATCAATATGCACAACACAGAAGCGATTTAGTTAGTAATATGCCTGCCGGATCGCCGCTACTATTGCAACGTGTGCAAACCATTGCAAATGGCTTAATTAGTAAAACAGGAGCCGGTTTGCAGGATGCCACTCATCAGGCATATGGCTTTATTAATGCTTCAGTTGAAAGGCAATCTTATTATTTAGCCTATTTAGATACATTTAGATTAGTAGCTATATTTTTTATCCTGGTCATTCCATTAGTGGCATTTTTAAGAGTGAAAAAACAAAGCGCAGCAGATAAGGCAGCTATGATGAAAGCAGCTAGTGAAGCACATTAGGTAAAGAAGTATACACATTGAAAATATAAAAAACCGAATTAAAATAAGAGAAGATGAAAAAATATATTTTTTTAATATTATTTACTTTAACAGCAATTTACGGAACCACCCAGGTTCAGGTGAATATTGAACTTAAAAATTTAATTAATCAGTCCTTTACTTACTATCCTAAAGTGAAAGAAATAAATAATACCATCAGCACAGCACAACAAAAATTAGAACTAACCAAACTGAATAATATGCCTGAAATTACCGGCAATGCCAGTTACGCATATATTCAGCCAAAAATTACCATTCCATTAGGTGGTACCGATTTTCAGTTTGCACCCGTTAATAGTATAAATGCCAGTGTAAATGCGCAGTATGCTTTGTTCGATTTTGGCAGATTGAAAGCCAATATTGAAAAATCGAAAGATGAATTACAAACTGCTACCCATAATCTGGCTAATGTGAAATCGCAATTAGCATATCAGGTTTCTACCATTTATTACAATTTGGTTTACCTGAAAAAAGCCATTACCATTCAGGATAGCATAATACAATTTTTAACTGATAATAAAAAAATTGTAGATGCTAAATTAAAAAATGGCGATGCACTTAAAATTGATGTATTAAATATACAGGCTGCAATTGATAATGAACAAAACAGAAAAGTTGACATTCAAAACACTATTCAAAAACAACTGAATTTATTGGCATATACTTCAGGTACCAATTTTGAGAATGGTACCAATTTCGATTTTGATTTATCTGCAACCTCTAATATTGATGATTTGATTAGCATAGCACAGGCAACCAATATGGATTTTGTTATCATGAAAGATAAAATAAAAGAAGCCCTGAGCGACGTAAACATTGCCAAATTGTCCAATAAACCAATGGTGGGATTACAGGCAGCAGCCGGTTATAAAAATGGCTATGTTCCTGAAGTAGAAAACCCCCGTTTTAATTATCTGGCGGGTATAGGCATTACCATCCCTATATACAATGGAGGTAAAACCAAACAACAAGTTAAACTGGCACAAAATATTGTAAAACAAAATGAACTGGCACAGGAAACTTTAAATAATGATTACAAAAAAAATATACAGCAAGCCCTTACCGATATTAAAAGCAATATGGAACGGATTCAAAACACAAACGGACAAATTGAAGAAGCAGTATATGCTGAAAAATTGGCTGCATCACGCTTTTTAAATGGAACAGGCACCAATTTAGAATTAACCAATGCCGGTACCAATGTACAAAGGGCTGCTTTAACCAGATTGCAATATGAATACCAATTGTGCTTAGCTAAAATTGAATTAGCACGGTTAATTGGTTATCAATATTGGTAATTTTTATAGTTGGGTTTTGGTGAATTACGGGGTTGTATTCTTACAGCCCCATTTTTTTACAATAAATTATTTAGCATCAAACCAAATTTTGGTCATATCATTTGGATGCGCATTGTAATTGATAAAAATTTCATCTCCCTTATTGATTTTTTTCACGGTTGTAATAGTCATCAATGCGTTTTTAAAATCCATGGTATAATCTGCATTGGCATCATAATCATGATTATATAAAGAAAGACAACCTAAACCTAATGCTGCTTTTTTTCGAGACTTTCCCCATTCAAAAATATAGTTGTATAATAAAGTTTGTTCCACAATTAAACGTTCCTGCTTACTTAATACTAATACCGGTGAAATTTCAATAATTGTACCGGCAGAAATATTGACAGTGGTAAATACACCTCTACCTCCTTTTGGTGAGGGTGCAATGACTAAATCGGGTAAGATCATATTTTTGAAATAATGCAGGCGAAGTTAGCAGAATTCAGTATTTCAAATTTTTTCTTCCTCATTGAAACACTTAAATTGCAATATGGCTGTAATTTCTCAAAAAAATATTTCAAAAGAGAAACGGTTTCAGCAATATCTGCAATCAGATAACAAAGAAGCCTTATCCTGCTTTTTAAATAACCTGCACATCACCGATGTGGTTGAACTGGTGAATCAATTTCCTGATCAGGAGGCCCGCCATCCTCGCCAATATGTCTATTCACCGTGCCATCCACGTTTTTAAAATTTTAGACATTGCACAACAGAAAGACATTATTAAAATACTTCCGGTATCAAAAACCGCAAATTTACTGAATGAATTACCTCCTGAT
>JAKAKY010000127.1 GCA_021824365.1 Bacteroidota bacterium
CCCGGACAAATGTGGGAAACCGTTGCTGCCATTGTTCAGGAAAAGGGCGGGATAATTATTAAAAATGCAAATGTAACATCCATACAAACGGAAAATAGTTATGTACAGTCAGTTACTTATACTGATGCGCTTAGTGGTACAACAAAAACTGTGCATGGCGATTATTTTTTTTCTACCATGCCGGTAAAAGAACTAATTGCCGGTTTTGGTAACGTAGTACCCGCTGACGTTAAAGCCGTCAGCGATGGTTTGCAGTACCGCGATTTTATTACGGTAGGTTTGTTGTTGAATAAACTAAAAATTAAAAACCAAACCAATATACCCACACTAAACAACTTAGTACCCGATAACTGGATTTATATTCAGGAACGTGATGTGAAAATTGGACGGTTACAAATTTTTAATAACTGGTCGCCTTACATGGTGGCCGATAATACAAAAGTTTGGATGGGTTTAGAATATTTTTGTAATGAGGGTGATGCCCTTTGGCAAATGCCTGATGCAGATTTTATTCAGTTTGCTATTGAAGAATTACATAAAATTGAGATTATTGATCGTAATGATGTAATAGACAGTACCATTATTCGAATGCCTAAAACCTACCCCGCCTATTTTGGTACGTATCATCAGTTTAACACCATCCGGCAGTTTACGGATACATTTTCCAATTTATTTTTAATTGGCCGAAATGGCATGCATAAATACAATAACCAGGATCATTCTATGTTAACGGCTATTACAGCGGTAGAAAATATCAAAAATGGTATTACTGCTAAAGAAAATATATGGGCCATTAATACGGAAGAAGATTATCATGAAACCAATGATAAATAGTTGCTTTTGTTATTCAATTTGCTTGTTTGTTAATGCTTTCTGAACTGCCTGCCTATTTAGTATGATTGGTGGTGTATTTGCATTTTTTTCACTCCATTCATCCAGCCCCTTATCATTTCTTTTACACTTTCATCACAGTATACAAACACTTTTCAAAGAAAAATAAAGAAGAATGAAATATTGATGAATAGGGCATTTTGTGCAATGGCAATACATTATTAATTAATGGTGAGGCTACCGTTCATACAAAACAGCAGGTGGTTAGTGTAACCAATCACAAACTACTTCGTTTCATTTTCGGGGCAGCGTAGGTTTGCCCCGTCAAACAAAAATATTTTTTTAGAAACCTTAAAATTAAATTACAATGAAAAAAATTCTTTTCCTGGCGCTCATAACAGTATCCATTACCGCTACTGCCGCCATCGATCCTGCTTCTAATGTAAGCTTTGCTGTATTGAACAACTTTACAGCTAAATTTTTAAAAGCCGAAAATGTTGATTGGAAAGTTACCGACCGATTTATAAAGGCCAGCTTTACTTTACATGGTAAAGAAATGAATGTGTTTTATGACAATTACGGTGATTTAACAGCCATTACCACTAAAATTCAGTTCGACAAATTACCGCAACGTGCTATTATGGCTATTGGTTTAAAATACCCTTATCCTCCTTACAAATTAACCGATTGCATCGAAATGCAAACACCCAACGGTGAAAGAAATTATTATGTTTCTTTACTAACTGAAAATGAAAATATTGTTTTAGAAATTACACCGAGCGGAAATGTGAGTACGTTTAAACGTTTGTCTTTATAGGGCTTTAAAGTGTTGAGATACCGGCTGATGATTTCATTGGCCGGCATTTTTTTCCATGAATTGTTGCATGGTTATAAAACTGCCTTCTTGTTGTAATACCTCAATGAGTTGATGCAATTTGTCTTCTAACCTTTTGCCTGAATGTTTTTTGATATAATTGGGAATAGGATATTTAGCTATATCGGTAAACTCCCAGGGATGCAGGTATAAACTAACGTATCTGTCTTTGAGTAATGTTTGTAACGTTAATTGAATAAATAATGATAATGGCATGTTTTTAAATGCCAGCCAGAATAAAGGTATGCGTAGCCGTGGTGTTACGGATGCCGGTATGCGTACTATGCCTTGTTCTAAGTAACTGGTTCTGGGTAAATGGCGGTTATTGTAGCGGCCCGGAATCCAGGTAGGATTAACAGATGCATCGTATAAATAGCCTGCCTCTTTTAATGCCTTTAGATTAACCGGCTGCATTCTTGGCATTCTAAAGCCGGTAACGGTTTGGCCGGATATAATTTCTAATCGTTGTTTCGATAATAAAATATCTATTTCTTCAAAACGGTTATGGTGAAATGTATGTGAAGCAATTTCCTGTGTTTTTGCTAAATGTTGTATTTGTTGTGGAAAATGAATCGCATAGTGTGCTGTAGTAAATAAAGTACAGGCAATAGCGTGTTGTGATATTATTTTTTCCATTTCATCTGCACCAGTTTTGCCTACCAGCAATTGTTCTTCCGGTGGCATAATATGCCCATATTCTAATGGTAAATCAAACTCTTCTACATCAAAACTTAATAAAATAAATTTATCCTCATGCATTATGCAAAGTTATTAGCTTGCTTTAATTGTATAGCAGGTATTTGAAGAAATTGTTTGGTGAATATTTGAATTACTATCACACACCAAACAATTACATTGGGCAATGCCTTAATTGCATAGGGCCGGGCAATATTTTCCCGAAACCAATGGGTGAGTAAATCAGAGTAAGAAAAACTGGTAATCATAAAAGCAAATATGAATAATACATGTGTCCAAATAGTTTTTGGTTGTAACCAATACCATAAACACACTGCAGGAAAGGCAATGATATACGTAGGCGATTCAGAACCCGTACTAAAAATAACCGGAAACAACAATACAGAACACAATAAATACAACCCAAACCGTATATCTTTAAAATACCGGAAACGCAAATATTGTGTTAGAAACAAGAGAGCAGCAGGCGCTAAAACCCATATATCTTTTAAATAAGTAATCCCGAAAAGCCGGCGCAGAATACCCATAGCAGATATATCCTGATAATTATTCTGAATATCTAACCGAATATTTTTGGCCGATTTTTCCTGCAAACCATGATACCAGTCGGCATAACTTTGTATAATAAAATGTGGAGGTGCAATCAACATGGGTGCTATAAAAAATATGACTGACCAAATTACACTCCAAAGTATAAACTGCGTTTTGTTTTTACTGAAAAAGAAAAAGGCAAAACCAACAATACCATAAATTTTAATAAAAAAGGCTATTAAAATAAAAAACACTCCACATTTGTCTTTGCCTTCCCAAATAAATGCAAATCCGAAAACAATACAGGCTGCTATTAAAGCATTGCTCTGTACCCATGAAGAGGCATTCATCATTTCAACAGAAGTAAGAACAAGTATTAAATTCTGTCCTGCTTTTTGAATGGGTAATTTTCTGATTGCCACATATAAAATACCGGTATTAAATAAAACCCAGGCAATAGCGCCAAAAACTTTAGGTAATAAGGCAAAAGGGGCAATGACAATACTAAAAAATGGACCATATAAATTTACATCAGCATAGGTTTGCGGATATTCCAGATACAAATTGGTTTGCTGCAGGGTATGAAAAAATACATAACGAAAAATAATAAAATTATTAAAACGGTCGTGCCCTATGGCTTGTATTACAACTGTAATGAGCGATAATCCAAACCAAAGAATAATAGCTACACGGGTTTGAACTAACCAATGATACAGCCTTTTAAAAAAAAGATATTTTGTTGCTTGTTTTCTTAATTGCATGTTTATCGAATATTCATTTCGTCTATAATGTATTTTGGTCTTTGTTTGCTTTGCATGAACAATTTGCCTAAATAAATACCCATAATACCTAAAATCATCAATTGTAATCCGCCAAAAAATACAATGGTTACAATGGTAGATGCCCAGCCGGATATCGCTTTTCCATATAGTAAGCTATATATTACATAAGGCAAATAACAAATAGATAAAGCCGAAAAGCTAAACCCCAGGTAAATGGCAATATTTAACGGTTTTACACTAAATGAGGTTAAGCCTTGCAATGCCAAACGTACCAATGCTTTGTGGTTGTATTTGGTAGTGCCTGCTGCACGTGCCTGTGGTGTATACGGTATACCGGTTTGTTGAAAGCCTACCCATTTCACCAACCCTCTGAAAAAAGGACGGTCTTCGTGTAAATTATTTAAAATAGCTACCACTTTTTTATCTAATAGCCGGTAATCGGCAATACCATCTTCTAAATCCACATCCGACAAATGATTGATTAACCGGTAAAAAAGGGTTGAAGAAAGCTGGTTTATTTTTTTTGCATATTCATTCTTATCTTCCCGGTAAGTATAAACAACGGCATTGCCTTGCTGCCATAAGGCAATTAGTTTTGGAATTAATTCCGGTGGGTGCTGCATATCTGCATCCATGGTAATTACCGCATCGCCTTTGGCAAAATCAAATCCGGCTAATAAAGCATTATCTTTACCAAAATTTCTGGAAAACGAAATATAATAAATATTTTCATTTGTTTTTTCTGCTTCTTTCAGTGCCTGTAAACTATTATCGGTACTGCCATCATTTACAAAAATAATCTCATAATCAAGTGTGAGCTGTTCAAAAACAGCAGCAATGCTGTTGCTGATGATGGGAATATTCAATTCCTCATTAAAAACGGGGATGATAACGCTAATCAGCATATTCATGTGGGGTAAGGGTTACCAAAAGTATATGATTTTATTATACGCTGCAACACCGGGTAAATTATCGCTATTAAAACCGTTCAAAAAATTTATTTTTGCCGCTCAAAACAGCAAATCATGCAAAAAGGACCCGTTTCTCAGTTTATAGAACACCATTACAGGCATTTTAATGCTGCCGCTTTAATGGATGCCGCCAAAGGTTATGAAGCGCATTTGGCCGAAGGCGGTAAAATGATGATCACTTTGGCCGGTGCCATGAGTACGGCCGAATTAGGTATTTCATTAGCAGAAATGATACGGCAGGATAAAGTACAGATCATTAGTTGTACCGGCGCTAATTTAGAAGAAGATATCATGAACTTAGTGGCACACAGCCATTACAAACGTGTACCCAACTACCGCGATTTAAGTCCGCAGGAAGAATGGGATTTACTTGAAAACCATTATAACCGTGTTACCGATACCTGCATACCGGAAGAAGAAGCTTTCCGCCGTTTACAACAACATATTTTTAAATTGTGGAAAGATGCTGATGCAAAAGGCGAACGCTATTTTCCGCATGAATACATGTATCAAATGTTGCTCAGTGGCGTGTTAGAGCAGTATTATGAAATTGATCCGAAAGATAGTTGGATGCTCGCAGCCGCACAAAAAAACATTCCTATTACTGTGCCCGGTTGGGAAGACAGCACCATGGGTAACATCTTTGCCAGTTATGTTATTAAAGGCGAACTAAAAGCAGCCACCATGAAAACGGGTATTGAATATATGGTGGAATTAAGTAAATGGTATCGTGAAAACAGTAGTGGCAAGGGGGTAGGGTTCTTTCAAATTGGTGGCGGTATTGCCGGCGATTTTCCTATTTGTGTTGTACCCATGATGTATCAGGATTTAGAATGGCATGATGTTCCCTTCTGGGGCTACTTCTGCCAAATCAGCGATTCTACCACATCCTACGGCTCCTATTCCGGCGCTGTACCCAACGAAAAAATTACATGGGGAAAATTAGATATACATACGCCTAAGTTCATTGTAGAAAGCGATGCTACCATCGTAGCCCCATTGATGTTTGCCTGGATATTGGGCTGGTAAATTTTTTTTGTACCCGGCTGCATTACTACTATTCAGCTTCCGTTGCGTCGCACATTTGTACGGCAACCATACTATTCAGCAAGGGCAAAGTACCGAAATGATGTTTTGCCCTTGTTTATTGTTATTGCAGTTGTATGGATGGTTTCCTGTGATATTACTTCTTTTAAATATGCTGATGAACATTTGGAGATGATATATTGCAATAGCATCATTCATTTTTTGTTTCAATGCTATCCGATTTGCTGGCTTTTAACAGTAGGGGTAAAATTGTTTCCATGATATATTTTTCTGCATACAATGGAAGGATTGACCCTCCCCGCTTTAAATAGATTTGAGTTCCTTGTTTATTGTAAATAATATTGGTAGGATAAACAGGTACACCGTTTAATAAAGTAGCTGTTTGTGTGCTGTCAATAGCATATACCGGAAATTGAATATTGTATCTTTTAATAAATGCCTGCACGGTATCTGCGGATTCACTGGCAAATGAAAAAAATTGAATGTCTGTATTGCCCTGCAGGATGGCATATAATTTGTTGAATGCCGGAAATTCTGCAATACAGGGTGGGCAGTTGGCAAACCAATAATTAGCAAAAATTACCTTTCCTCTTGGATTAATTGCAGTAACCTGTTGTATGGTGTTGAAAATAGAATCATGCTGTATTTTATTTTGTGGTAAACTATCTTTTTGAATAGTTATTTTATTGATAGCTTTGCCTCTTAATTGTTTTAACTTAATTTCAGGTCTATTTTCATTGAATGATTTCACTAAAAAACGCCTATTATCTAATAATAGGGTATAGCCAATGAAATGGTTGGTATAAGTTTTTTTATTGTTGATGTAAATGGAAGTGAAACCTGTATTTAAAAAACTATCTGTACAACAACTTCTAATAAATAGCAAATTCCATCTTTTTTGCTTAAATTTTAATATGCCTTCATAACCCATGCCAAAACCTACGGAAATCATGGTATTGTAAAAATTTTTATCATACATTTTTATATTAACTGCGCCGTAAATGGGATGAAGGTTGGGGATGTTTGTTGTTTGCATTATTGTTGGTTGTATGATAAAATAATTTACATTGTTGTTGAGTGGACTGGTGTAGTTCTCAGGTAATTCAATTATCCTATCATCTGTAAATTGATGGTTGTTGTTTTTATCTATTACTAAAATATAAGCTCCATTCGCTTTCTTACCCAAGAAAATATATATTCCTTCAAAAGTACTTGAATCTGTTTTTTGTTCCTCAAATTTATTGCCTGTTTTTGCAGTGTGTGGCAGATTTTTTTTAATGTTTGAATTTGGAAAAAAATCATATTGTTCGTGAAAAATAATACCCGAGTCAATGCCTAATTCCTTTAGTAAGTTACTATTGTTATATGAATCCCCTTTATGATAGATTGTTTGAATATTATATTTATTCATAGGTAATTCCATCTGTTTTAAAGGTATACTATAGCTACTTTTCAATAACTGACAACTGAACAATAAAAAAGAAATTAGGCAAAATGTTATAATTTTTAGAGGGTCTATGTTCATTAGGTACCTTTTTTTAAAATTAGTTTTAAATGGAAAGCGGCTATTTATAAACATTCTAAATAGCCACTTTCAGAATTGCTACCTGATGCCTGGACAAGGAGTTAAGTTCCCATTGCAGGTTAATCCTACATTGTTTTCTGCGGTGCAGGTCTTGCTCGATCCGCAAATACTCGGATTAGTCGGTCCGGTACATACTGCACAAACAGTACCATAGCCTCCCACAATTTGTTTCATTTCCGCTTTTGTTAAAGGTTTCATTTGTTTAAATTTTAAAAGTGATTAAATATTTCTCTTTATTTCAGGAGAAATTGTTTCCGTTGTTTCAATGGCCATTGAAAGCATTGCTTGTTTACCTTCGCGACGATAAACAGATAATGCAGTACAATAATATACGTTTTTTTAAATAATCAATAGGGATACGCCTATAATTTATGAATTGGAATATATACAAATAATGGTTTTGCCTGTACTGTAGATAAATTTTAAAAAATTATTGTTTTGGGAAAATACCATATTGGCTCAATATTTTTTCAAATTGGTCTTCCAATCCCGGTAAAGGCATTTTGTCATTGAGTACTGTTGCACCACTTTTCGATAATAGTATATACCTGGGTATGGTTTGTATTTTAAAATATTTAGAAAAAATATTTTCAGTGTTATTATTTAATAAGAATTGCTCACCATTCAATTTCGATTTATTCAGGTAATTTTTCCATTTCAATTCTTCAAAATCGAATGATAGGTATATGACATGAATCCTGCCTTTGTATTTTTCTTCAATTGTTTGCATAAAGGGTAGTTGTAGTTTGCAGGGATAACACCAACTGGCCCAACAGTCAATAATATTGGGTAAAGAATCATTTAAAATTTGATTTAGACTTAATAATTTACCTTTCTTGTTAAATAGTTTTGTTTTAGACAATAACTCTGTTAAGGTCGTTTCAATCGATATTTCTTCGGTTGGCACATAAGCATTCACCATATTATCTACTGCTATTTTAATCAGGCGATTACCACAATTTTTTTGAAACAACTCATAGTTAGCTTTATAATTTATTACGTTTTTTCCTAAATAGTCTCTGAGGATTCCATACATTACATAATCGCGGGTTAATCCGGTATAGTGCTTAATGGCAGTTGTCATTACTTTTGATAAATCACTATATCCATCCTCATCTTTATGCTCATTTAATATATAGTAATTGTTTACTGCTGCTGCAATTGCCCATTTATCTGATGCAATTAGTAAGGTGTCATTATTAAATTGCGGGAAATTCATACTTTTAATTAATTCGGCCCTATTGGGTATATCTATCTCGCTACCCAACATTTCACCAAACCAAAGTAATTCTCTTGCTTTTAAATCGGATATTGCTAATTGGTAAAATGCTTTTGAAACCCAATTTTTTTTATAAAAATTATTAAGAAGTTGAACGGCTTTTGTATAATCTTCTTCACATTTTCTTTTGTATACACCTGGTTTTTCATATTTATATTTCACTGTATATCCAATTTTTTTTGATAGTGAATCATAAAATGTAATATGCCCTGGAAATTTAGCATGTACTTTTAAGTGATATACAGTCATATCTTTTTTGAAATCTGGTTCCTTGTAAAACAGAGA
>JAKAKY010000128.1 GCA_021824365.1 Bacteroidota bacterium
TACTTTTTTCTTTTGCTTTCGGGCTGCTCATTTAACCGTTTATCCTTTTTTTCAAAAAAACTACCGTTCAGGCTTGTATTCTTTGTTCAGAAACTTATATTTGCAACATTGTAACAAAAATTAATTGAAAAAGAAGCGCATCATATCATTTTTCTCGGCGGTTTTTCTGCTCATAGTGATGTTATTGGCCAATATGCCCAAGCAATGGTTGCATTATTGGTTAGCAAAACACACCGATATGCCTGCTGGTGTTGCCGCCCCTAAAAATGGCCCAATCATTCATGCTGCTGGGTATAATTGCGATGTGAATAATATAGTGGTAGTATTGCCCTATATAGGGGAACAAATTCATATTCCTATTATTCCTCCGGCTCATTTTGCAGACACACACTTTGATTTAACCGAATTTATTTTTTCAACAAACCATCATACTATTGCCACACGTGGCCCTCCTAAAGCCTGCACTCGTTTTTTTGAATTGTAATTTTATTATTTAAACGAATGTATTTTTTATGTTGAAAAAGTTAGTACAGGTTTTGCCATTATATATTATTGCATTGATTTTATTACCACAGTTAGCCATTGCCACAGTGGGTTATGAGAAGGTTGGTCAGGTTGTTTTGCATGGAAAAGTAACTGATGCACAAACACAAAAACCTTTAGCAGGAGCTACTGTCAGTATTCCTGATTTAAAATTAGGTGTAATTACAGATAATAAAGGTGAATATCAAATAAAAGGGTTACCGGCAGGTAACTTTTTAGTAGAGGTGAAATATCTGGGCTATGCAACTGCTACTAAAAGTATTGCTTTGAAAGATAATGTAACTGCCAATTTTACGCTGCAGGAAAGTGCTACCGAAATTGGTGAGGTAGTTGTAACCGGCACTTCTAAAGCTACACAAATTAAAAGAAGCCCTGTACCTATAGTAACCGTAAACCATAGTTATTTATTGAGCAATAGTGCTACCAATGCTATTGATGCCATTGCAAAAATTCCGGGTGTAAGAACGGTAACTACCGGCCCTAATGTTTCCAAACCTATTATCAGAGGTTTGGGCTACAATAGAATTTTAACTTTATATGATGGTGTAAGGCAGGAAGGCCAGCAATGGGGCGATGAACATGGTATTGAAGTGGATCAGTTTAGTGTAGACAGGGTTGAAGTGATTAAAGGCCCCGCCAGTTTATCGTATGGTTCAGATGCACTTGCAGGGGTAGTGAACCTCATTCCAACACAACCGGCACCCGAAGGGAAAATGATTGGTGAAGTGTTAATGAATTACCAAACCAATAATAAGTTTATTGGTGGTTCTGCTATGTTAGGCGCCACAAAAAACGGATTTGAATGGATGGCACGTTTATCGCATAAACAGGCGGTAGATTATCAAAATAAAGTAGATGGGCGTGTATTTGGTACTGCTTTTCGCGAAACAGATGCAAATGCTTCTCTGGGGTTGCACCGTAAGTGGGGTTACTCGCATTTGAATTTTGTTTTGTTCGATGATTTACAGGAAATACCTGATGGCAGCCGCGACAGTGCTACCTGGAGGTTTACCCGTCAAATTACTGAAATAGATACAGCAAGGCAAATTGTATCCAACCACGATTTGAATAGTTATGCTATTGAAAAACTGCACCAACATGTACAACATGCCCGTATTTATTGGAGCAATAATTTTATTTTGGGAGAAAGCAGATTAGATGTGAATGTAGGTTTTCAAAATAGCAGGCGCAGAGAGTATAGCCATCCTGAATGGTATACCATTCCCGGATTAGATTTACAATTGCAAACTTATACTTACGATGTTAAATATCATTTTCCCTCATTAAACAACTGGGATGTTACTGCAGGTGTAAATGGTATGTACCAGAATAATAGGGTTACTAATGGTACTGAATTTGTGATACCCAGCTACCATCAATTTGATATTGGTGGTTTTATTCTGGGTAAGAAAACATTTGGCAAATTAGATATTGCGGGTGGTGCCAGAATAGATGGCCGAACCTTCAATAATCAGGCATTATATACAGGTACTAATCCGGTTACAGGATTGGATATGCCGGTGTATGGTGCCGATACTATTGGTGCACAAAAAGTATTTTCTAATTACAAACACAATTTTTCCGGATTTTCCGGAAGCATTGGTGCTACCTATAATTTTTCTGATAAATTTTCAGTAAAGGTGAATTTAGCTCGTGGCTATCGTGCACCCAATATTGCTGAGCTATCTGCCAATGGTGTACACCCGGGTACCAATATTTATCAAATAGGCAGCGATCAGTTAAAGCCGGAATTTAGTTTGCAACAGGATATTGGTTTTGTTTATTCGTCAAAATATGCTGTAATTCAGTTGAGTGTATTCAATAATACCATTAACAATTATATATACAATCAAAAATTATTGGGTGTAAATGGGCAAGATTCCATTTTGGTTCCGGGTAATCAAACATTCCAATTTGTTGCATCGAAAGCCAATTTATGGGGTGGTGAATTTAGTGTAGACCTGCACCCCATTAAACCCTTGCATTTTGAAAATAGTGTATCTGTAGTGAATGCTATCAATAAAGGTACAGATGGGAAAGCCGTTGCTGATTCTGAAAAATACCTGCCTTTTATTCCGCCGGTGCATGGAACATCTGAATTGCGCTACAATTTTAATTTAGAAAAATCGGGTATTAAGAATGCATTTGTAAAAGTGCAATTGGAATATTATGCCAGTCAGAATAATGTTTTTAGTGCCTACGGAACGGAAACACCAACACCGGGCTATAGTTTATTCAATGCAGGTTTTGGAGGAAGTATTACCAATAAAAAAGGAGATGTGCTTTTTAACGTTTATGTAATGGGTAATAATCTGTTTAATCTGGTTTATTGGGATCATTTAAGCCGATTGAAATATTTTTATGGTGATTATAAAAATCCCGGTTCAAATGATAACCCAAGGGAACATGGCATTTATAATATGGGAAGAAACGTTTCTTTGAAAATAGATTTCCCGCTGAGTTATAATTTAAAGAAAAGCAGTTAAGTTGGTTTGGTTTTGGTAGAAAAAAGGCCCACTCTGTTACGGAGGGGCCTTTGTGTTGTATGTTCATTACAAATACAATCAGTTACATCGCTGGAATTGTATTTAATTTACGTTCACCAATTTGCTGACGCCACATAGCATAATACAATCCTTTCATTGCAACTAAACTTTGATGTGTACCTGTTTCTACAATTTGACCCTTTTCCAATACATATATTCTATCTGCATGCATAATGGTGCTTAAACGGTGTGCAATTAAAACCGTTATTTGTGATTTTTCATTCGATACTGCTTTGATGGTATTGGTTATTTCTTCTTCAGTAATCGAATCTAATGCACTGGTAGCTTCATCAAACAGCAATAAGTTGGGCTTGCGAATCAATGCTCTGGCAATGGATATACGTTGTTTTTCACCACCACTTAGTTTTAGGCCACTTTCGCCTATCAGCGTATCAATACCGTTATCGGCTTTTGCTAATAATTGATTGCAACTGGCTTTTTGCAATGCTTCTAAAATATCCTCATCGGAAGCATCGGGTTTAACGAATAGTAGATTTTCTTTAATGCTGCCGGCAAATAACTGGGTGTCCTGAGTAACAAATCCGATTTGGTTACGTAATTCATCAAAATTTAAATGATGCCCATCTATTCCATTGTAAAAAATGGTTCCTTCTTTCGGCCTGTATAAACCTACCAGCAATTTTACTAAAGTACTTTTACCTGCGCCGCTTGGTCCTACAAAAGCAACGGTTTCTCCTTTGTGTACAGTAAACGAAATGTTGTCTATGGCTTTATAATTGGCGGTTTGGTGTTTAAATGATACCTGTTCAAAGGTGAGTGTTTCAATGGCTCCGATATGGGTAGGACTTACCGGTGAAGGATCCGGAGCTTTACTCATTAAATGATGAAAGTTGTTGATGGAAGCTTCTGCTTCGCGGTAACTAAGCAAAATATTTCCAATTTCCTGTAATGGTCCAAAAATAAAAAAGCTGTAAAACTGAAGGGTTATTTGCTGTCCGGTGGTGAGTATGTCTTTAAATATTAACCACATCAGCACCATCATAATTACCTGCCTTAATAAGTTTACAAAGGTTCCCTGAATAAACCCAATGGTTCTTATGCTTTTAACCTTCTTTAGTTCAAGTCCTAAAATTTTATAGGTGTTGTTGTTTAGTCGTTTTATTTCCTGATCGGTAAGTCCTAAACTTTTTACCAATTCTATATTTCGTAAACTTTCTGTGGTTGAACCGGCCAGCATGGTCGTTTCTTTTACAATACGTTTCTGGATAGTTTTTATTTTATTACTTAAGCGGTTGGTAAGCCATGATAAAATGGCAATACCAATAATATAAGTGGGCATAATACTCCAGTGTATATGAAAGGCATATACTGATACAAATACTACGCCCACCAAAATGCCAAATAATACATTAATAAAATAACCAATAAATTTTTCGCAATCTGCCCTTGCTTTGGTTAAAATAGACAATGTTTCTCCACTACGCTGGTCTTCAAAATCCTGGTAAGGTAATCGCATACTATGCTTCAGCCCATCAGTAAATAAAGCAGCACCAAACTTTTGAATAATTACATTTACCGCATAATCCTGAAATGATTTGGCAATTCTGCTTACCATGGCGGTAGCTATCATTAATCCTAAAAAGCCCAATACACCATAAATATATTGCCACTCGGTTCTGGGTAATTTTTTTTCGTGATCAAAAAAATGCGGATGATTGGAGTAACGATCAATTAATTTTCCGAACAGTAACGGATCGAACATAGAAAAAACCTGATTAATGGCAGCCAATAACAATGCCATTGCAATGAGCCATTTATAAGGTTTCAGGTATTGTAATAATAGTTTCATGTAAGTATTGTTTCTATTTGAAAATCAAAGCCCCCTGTGTAATGATAGCACTCAGTTCCTTGCTTTTATTGCGTTGATGATGCAATGATGGATATGGAAAGAAACAATAACTATGCAAACTTTTTGATGTGTCGAAACGTCAGTTTGGTTTATTGCGATTTCCATATTTTCCCATCTTTCATTACCCATTGTACCTGTTGTAATAATTGAATATTGTTTAATGGGTTGCCTTTTACAGCAATGATATCTGCAAAAGCACCCGGGGCTATAACACCAATTTTGCCATCTTGTTGTAATAATTCTGCAGCTGTGGTAGTGGCAGATTGTATGGCTTGTAAGGGCGATAAACCATATTGTACCATAAATTCAAAATCTTTAGCTTCAGGTAAATTCCAGTCATAACCACCAATATCGGTTCCATAAGCAATTTTTACACCTGCCTTCATGGCTGTTTTAAAAATAGCAGGAGCTGCTTCGCGGAACTGCTGGTTGATAAAACTGCCTTCTTTGGCTCTGCCATCGGCAACATAATCATTTACAAAAATGGTGGGACACCAGAATACGCCTTTTTGCGCCATCGTATTTGCACATTCTTCATCCATGCCACTGCCATGCTCAATACTTCTGGCCCCGGCTGCAATGGCAGCTAAAATACCATCTCTTGTCATGGCATGTGCTGCAAAATTTTTTCTGCTTTTTAAAGTTTCATCACCAATGGCATCTATTTCTTCTTTTGTAAAATTGGGTAAACTTCTAAATGAACCATCGGGTAAACGGTAATAACCTCTGTCGGCATAAATTTTTATCCAGTCAGCGCCATGTGCCAATTGTTCTCTCACTGCTTTCCTTGCTTCATCGGCACCATTTATTTCCTGAATGCCTTTGGGTAAATTCAATTCCCAATTGTATTCTTTCGGGCTAATGGGGTAGTGTCCCACTGTATTAATAGCCCTTGTTGCAACAAACATTCTGGGGCCGGGTATTACGCCATTGTTAATGGCTTTTTTAACATCAACATCCGCATACATGGCCCCCTCGGTTTCCAAATCGCGAATGGTGGTAAAGCCATTGTTCAGGGCAATGCCGGCGCTGCGGGCAGCGCGTAGTGTTCGGTAAGGAATGGATTCTTTCAGTAGTTGGGCTGCATAATCATCACTGGTAATATCGCCCTGCAATAAAACGTGTGTGTGGCAATCAATTAGTCCGGGTAAAACAAAGTAGTCAGATAAATTGATGGTGCTATCCACTTTATCTTTAAAACCTTCTTTCGGTACAATTTTTTGGATGATATTATCTTTAATAACAATAACCTGATTGTTACTAACGGTGCCGGTTTTAATATCTAATAATTTGCCACATTTTACGGCAGTGGTTTTTTGGCTATTTGCCCATAATGACAGCAGTAAAAACAAGGCTGTTAAAAGTGTATTTTTCTTATGCATGTGACTGGTTTTAGTACCTACAAGATACTAATTACTGCTTTTATAAATACAACCTTGGCTACTTTATTGGAAAAATGGCAAGAAACAGCTGCACTATTATTTTTTAGAACATCCAGGCTATATGCAACCAAAAAATCATAATGGGCTGTATTCCCCCTCAGCTACAAGCAATTTGGGGATTATCAGAATAGAATGATTGACTGCTTCAAACTAACAATAGTTTACTGCAGAGATAGTTCAAAATATTTTTGTAAAATAGGATAATTGTTACAGACATAATTTTTAATATAGTTGTTTAGCCTGCCCATCCCTCGCGGTCTAAGCTACGGTATTGAATGGCTTCAGCCAAATGCTGCGCTTCTATGTTAAGGTTACTTTCCAGGTCGGCAATGGTTCTGGCTACTTTTAAAATTCTATCATAAGCGCGGGCTGACAGATTTAATTTTTCCATTGCTTTTTTTAGTAATGCTTCACCCGCTGCATTAATTGTACAATATTCGCGCAGTGTTTTACTGCTGATTTGCGCATTGGCATAAATACCGGTCAATGTTTTGTATCGTTCTGCCTGTATGGCTCTGGCTTTGATTACTCTTTGGCGTATGGTGGCTGAATTTTCAGTACTTTGTTGGCGTGTGCTGAGTTCATTAAAAGCTACCGGTGTAACTTCAACATGCAAATCAATTCTATCTAATAAAGGTCCCGACACTTTGTTCAGGTATTTTTGCACTGCGCCGGCAGGGCAGGTACATTCTTTTTCGGGATGGTTGTAAAATCCGCATGGGCAGGGGTTCATAGAAGCAATGAGCATAAAGTTGGCAGGAAAATCAACTGCTAATTTTGCTCGTGATATGGTAACACGTCTTTCTTCCATGGGTTGGCGCATTACTTCTAAAACAGTACGTTTAAATTCAGGCAGTTCGTCAAGAAATAGTACACCGTTATGCGCCAATGAAATTTCACCGGGCTGTGGGTTGCCTCCACCACCTACTAATGCGGCATCACTCACCGTATGGTGTGGTGAACGAAAGGGGCGTTTAGAAATAAGCGAAGCATTTTCGGGTAGTTTACCGGCCACACTATGAATTTTTGTGGTTTCTAATGCTTCTTGTAAAGTGAGCGGTGGCAGTATGGTGGGTAATCTTTTTGCTAACATGGTTTTACCGGCGCCGGGTGGGCCTATGAGTATAGCATTATGCCCACCTGCCGCTGCAATTTCAAGTGCCCGTTTAATATTTTCCTGTCCTTTTACATCATTAAAATCTACATCAAATTCATTTTGTGTTGTAAAAAATTCATCGCGGGTATGTACTACTAACGGTTGCGTATTGCTGTTATCGCAAAAAAAATCAACTACTTCCGTAATATGTTGCACCCCAAATACATCTAATTGGTTTACCATGGCGGCTTCTCTGGCATTGGCTTTGGGAACAATAAAACCTTTAAACCCATCTTTTCGGGCTTGTATGGCAATGGGTAAGGCACCTTTAATGGATTGAATGGTGCCGTCAAGGCTCAGTTCACCCATTATTACATAATCTTTCAAAGCATCAACATTGGTTAATTGATTGTGTGCGCCAAGAATGCCAATGGCAATGGGCAAATCGAAGGCAGCGCCGGTTTTTTTAATATCAGCCGGAGCCATATTCACCACCAAACGGGTGCGTGGCATTTTATAGTTATTGGTTTTAATGGCACTTTCAATACGTTGTAAGCTTTCTTTTACGGCATTATCGGGCAGGCCTACAATAAAATATTTTATTTCGCCACCACTAATATTTACCTCAATGGTAATTGAAATGGCATCTACGCCATATACGGCACTTCCATAGGTTTTTACCAGCATAATGAACAGGGTATTGGCTTTTTAGGCTTTACATCAACAGACATGTAAATTCCAAAAACCGAATTTGTGTTATAAGTTAATTTTTCAAAAACTAATATATAACAAAAATGGCAAAACACTATAATTTATTCAGTAAATCCACCACCCCTTCTTTGCGCATAATGATGTATCCTAAACGGTCGTTGCTAATACCATCTTTTAATTGATAGCTGAAATGAAGCTGATCGTTTTCTAAAGCGGTTTCAAAATATTTGAATTGAATATTGGGATGGATTTGCAATTCATGACCAATTTCATATAGATGGGTTGATAAAATAAACAATGCATTGTTCATTTTTCGCAGGCCTTCAATTACGGTAATGCTGCATTTTACCGCATCCTGCTGGTTGGTGCCTTTAAACAATTCATCAATTAATACCAGCCACTTTCTTCCATCACTTATTTTTTCAATGGTTTTTTTAATACGGTGTACTTCATTAAAAAAATAACTTTCACCTTTGGAAATATTGTCGGTTAAGTTAATGTTGCTGATTAAGCCATCAAATAAACTCAAGTCCATTTGTGCGGCGGGAACGGACATGCCT
>JAKAKY010000129.1 GCA_021824365.1 Bacteroidota bacterium
ATGTGATAAACGTCACTAAACAAACTATACCGGTGTTATACCTTTGTTGAAAATTTTACGATGGCAACAAAACATTTAACCACTCAGGAATTCAAAGACCTTGTTTTTGATTATACCAAAGAACAAGAATGGAAATACAAAGGCACGCTGCCTGCTATTATTGATTTTTATGCCGACTGGTGTGGTCCTTGCAAAATGGTAGCTCCCGTTTTAGAAGAATTATCTACCGAATATGAAGGAAAGTTGATGGTTTATAAAGTTGATACAGAAAAAGAACAAGAGTTGGCTGCTGTATTTGGCATTCAAAGCATTCCAACCTTTTTATTTATACCTGCCGAAGGCCAGCCCATGATGCAGCCCGGCGCTTTACCTAAAAAAGTGTTTAAACAGGTAATAGATGAAGAATTACTGCCCATAGCCAGTGAAGAGAAATAAACAATGAAAACCCAGGCTATAGAATAAGTATTGTGCCTGGCATTTATTGAATAAATGTTATTGAAAAATAATGACTATGATAACAAACTTTTGGGACCAACGTTATGCGGAACATGAATCAGTTTATGGATTAGAACCCAATCAGTTTTTCAAAACATTTATTGACAACAATAAACCAGGCACAATTTTATTACCCGCCGAAGGTGAAGGCAGAAACGCCCTTTATGCTGCACAGCAAGGGTGGACCGTTGACGCATTTGATTATAGTGCAGTGGCAAAAGAAAAAGCGTTACAACGTGCTACAACATTAGGTTTAAGCATTCACTACGATGTTAAAGATATTGCCAGTTTTGTTCCCGAAAAACAATATGATGCAGTAGCACTCATATATGTTCACTTACCCGAACTGCTGCGAAAAAACTTTCATGCCAATATGATAGCTGCTTTAAAACCCGGCGGCTATTTGGTAATAGAAGCTTTTAGCAAAGACCAAATTCATCATCAAAGCGGTGGCCCAACAGATCCAAACTTGTTATATGATGCCCCTACCCTCTGCTCCGATTTTCAATTATTACACATTATTAATTGTGGCCAAAAAGAAGTGCTACTGTCTGAAGGAAAATTTCATTCAGGATATGCCGATGTATTGAGATTGATAGCCCAAAAGTGGTAATTTTTTTAACCAACGATCGATTATTGATTCATATAGAAAGCAATTCACTTTCAGAAAATGAATTAAAAGAAGCAGCAGCTTCTTTGCAATTTTCAACTCCATCATAAAGCTGCCTCTGTTACAATTGTAGTTGAAGCAATACATCCCAAATATTGCACTTCAATACTTTTCACATTACTTCCAAAACCAATTTCTTCTAAAAAAATCATCCCTTTGTATGACTGGAATTAAACAAAAATGATTAATGCAGTTTTTTTTGTTCAGAGAAAAAGATGTTTTCAACATAGGGTTAATAACAATTTTGCTATTTAAACCTAAGCTTAACTATTTTGCTGCCCGGTTTAGGGTTTCCTGCACATGGAATGAATAGGGAATCAGGTGCAAATCCTGAACTATCCCCGTAGCTGTTACCCATTTACAAAAGTTTTGGCCAAAATACCACTGTTTCAGTAGAAATGGGAAGGTAGCCAAGATAATGGGGAGTCAGAATACCTGCCTTAAACCACAACCATAGCAATGCTTTCGGGCGAAAAGCGGATTAGTTGCGTATTAATCGGCATCGGTTTTATACAACCATCCCTTCAGCACCGAATATTCATACAACAAAAAAATTAATACTATGAGCAGTAGTGATGAAATTTTATTGAAAGAAAACAAAGACCGTTTTGTTATTCTGCCCATTAACTATCCGGCTATATGGGAAAAATACAAACAACACGAAGCCAGTTTTTGGACCGCAGAAGAAATTGATTTGGGTGCCGATTTAAAAGATTGGGAAAACCTCAATAATGGCGAACGGCATTTCATTTCGCATATCCTTGCATTTTTTGCAGCCAGCGATGGTATTGTGAATGAAAACTTAGCCGTAAATTTTATGAGCGAAGTGCAATTACCCGAAGCACGCTGCTTTTATGGCTTTCAGATAATGATGGAGAATATACACTCTGAAACGTATGCCTTATTAATTGATACCTATATTAAAAATCCGGAAGAAAAAAACAGGTTATTTCATGCCATCGATACCGTACCTGCCGTAAAGAAAAAAGCAGAATGGGCTTTACGTTGGATTACCAATGGCAGCTTTGCCGAAAGATTGGTAGCCTTTGCGGCTGTAGAAGGTATCTTCTTCAGCGGTAGCTTCTGCTCTATTTTCTGGCTCAAAAAACGTGGCCTCATGCCCGGATTAACTTTTAGCAATGAACTAATTTCAAGAGATGAGGGTTTGCATTGTGAATTTGCCTGCCTGTTGTATAAAATGCTACAAAACAAATTATCAGAAACACAGGTAAAAAGCATTATTACCGATGCAGTTACCATTGAAAAAGAATTTATTACAGAAGCACTGCCGGTTGATTTAATAGGCATGAATGCCAAACTAATGCAACAATATATTGAATTTGTGGCCGATCGTTGGTTGATGGAATTGGGTTATTCAAAAGTGTACAATGCCGCCAACCCATTCGATTTTATGGAAATGATATCCTTACAAGGCAAAACCAATTTCTTTGAAAAAAGAGTGGGCGATTATCAAAAAGCCGGTGTAATGGGTACAGCTAATGCTTCACAATCATTTTCATTAGATGAAGATTTTTAAAATATTTTAATATCCCAATACATAACATCCATTAAAATAGTTTCACAATGCATGTAATAAAAAGAGACGGAAGAAAAGAAACCGTAAAGTTTGATAAAGTAACTGCCCGTATTCAAAAATTGTCATACAGCCTTAGTCCTATGGTGAATGTGATTGATGTAGCCAAAAAAACCATTGAGGGAATTTATGATGGCGTACACACGGCAGAATTAGACAATTTAGCTGCCGAAACAGCAGCATCACTCACCATTACTCATCCCGACTATGCTATTCTCGCTTCGCGCATTGCGGTGAGTAATTTGCACAAAAACACTACTAAAAGTTTTTCTGCAACCATGCGCATGCTGTACAATTACACAGATACCCATTCGGGCAAAAGAATGCCTTTAATTGCCGATGATGTAATGGAAGTAATTGAAGCCAATGCAGAATTATTAGATAGCATCATTATTTACGATCGCGATTTTGCTTTCGATTATTTTGGATTCAAAACATTAGAAAAATCTTACCTGCTTAAAATAAATGGTAAAATAGTAGAAAGACCACAACATATGTACATGCGTGTAGCCATCGGCATTCATAAGCATGATGTGGAAAGCGCTATTAAAACCTACCATTTAATGAGTGAACGCTGGTTTACCCATGCCACACCTACCTTATTTAATGCAGGCACACCCAAACCACAAATGAGTTCATGTTTTTTGTTAACAATGAAGGATGATAGTATTGATGGCATTTATGACACCTTAAAACAAACCGCAAAAATATCGCAAAGTGCAGGTGGTATTGGATTAGCCATTCATAATATTCGTGCTACCGGCAGCTATATTGGCGGCACCAATGGCACCAGCAATGGTATTGTACCCATGTTGCGGGTTTTTAATGATACCGCTCGTTATGTTGACCAGGGCGGCGGAAAAAGAAAAGGCGCATTTGCCGTGTATTTAGAGCCCTGGCATGCAGATGTATTTGAATTTTTAGACCTGAAAAAAAATCATGGTAAAGAAGAATTAAGAGCCAGAGATTTATTCTATGCACTTTGGATTTCTGATTTATTCATGAAACGTGTAGAGGCTAATGAAGAATGGAGTTTGTTTTGTCCCAATGAAGCACCCGGCCTAGGTGATTGCTGGGGCGATGCTTTTGAACAATTGTATACACAATACGAAACAGAAGGCCGTGCCCGCAAAACCATTAAAGCACAGGAACTATGGTTTAAAATAATGGAATCGCAAACAGAAACAGGCACGCCTTATATGCTGTATAAAGATGCAGCCAACCGCAAAAGCAACCAGCAAAATTTAGGCACCATCAAAAGCAGTAACCTGTGTACGGAAATTATGGAGTACACTTCGCCCGATGAAATAGCGGTTTGTAATCTTGCTTCTTTAGCATTACCACGCTTTGTTGAGAATGGAAGTTTTAATCATGAAAAATTGTATGAAGTAACCTATACAGCTACCATCAACTTAAACCGAATTATCGATAATAATTATTACCCGGTTGAAGAAGCCCGAAACTCTAACCTCAAACACCGCCCCATTGGTTTAGGCGTGCAGGGATTAGCTGATGTGTTCATTCTTTTACGTTTACCATTTGAGAGTGATTTGGCCAGAATATTGAATAAGGAAATTTTTGAAACCATTTATTTTGCTGCCATGACGGCCAGTAAAGATTTGGCTATTCAGGAAGGCGCTTATGAAGCATTTGCAGGCTCTCCATTATCAAAAGGTATATTCCAGTTTGATATGTGGGGTGTAACCCCTTCTAACCGCTGGAATTGGGAAGCATTAAGGCAGGAAGTAAAACAACATGGTGTACGCAATTCTTTATTAGTAGCCCCCATGCCTACTGCCTCTACTTCACAAATACTCGGTAATAATGAATGCTTTGAACCCTACACTTCAAATATTTATACCAGAAGAGTATTAAGCGGCGAATATATTATTGTGAATAAACATTTGTTAAAAGACTTAATTCAATTAGGTTTATGGAACAATACCATGAAAACCAAGATTATTGCAGCCAATGGCTCTATTCAAAACATACCTGAAATACCAACCGATATTAAAGAGTTGTACAAAACAGTTTGGGAAATTAAACAAAGGAATATCATTGATATGGCTGCTGACAGAGGTGCATTCATTTGCCAATCGCAATCTTTGAATTTGTTTGTAGATGCACCTAACACATCTAAACTTACTTCTATGCATTTTTATGCCTGGAAGAAAGGTTTGAAAACAGGTATGTACTACCTGCGTTCGCAGGCAGCAACACAGGCAGTACAGTTTACGGTTGAAAAACAAGCTGAAATTACAGCGCAGCCCGTAATTCCCGTAGCCGAATCGGCCACTGAAACAGATGTAACAGCCACCATAACAGAGGGCGCCGTTTGCACCATGCAGGAAGGTTGCATTACTTGTAGTTCATAAAAAATAACACTATTTTTTTATTCAAAAAACCGCTATACAATTATATAGTTGTTTTTTTATATCAATTAAAATTAGGCAGTTTGTTCAACCTTAAAAAATATTTTGAGGTATAAACAATAACAAAACCAATATCTCCAAACAATGTTTCTGATATTTACAATATATCATAAAAAAATTGGAATGGACTATAAAATGGCTTCGCATCCCTTACTATGCTGGGATATTGTTTTAGAAGGAATGGTGCGGCGCAAACAAGTAAAAAAAGATTTAGAAGCTATACAGCAAATTATGCAAAAAAATCAATGGAGAGAGGTGCGTGCCGCTTTTCATGAAGCATTAATTTGGGAAGATAAAACCATCATTGTTACCGATAACCGGCTCAATATTGTATATGCTACCGAAAATCTGCATGCGATGAA
The DNA here is from genome assembly GCA_021824365.1 of Bacteroidota bacterium. Taxonomy (GTDB): domain Bacteria; phylum Bacteroidota; class Bacteroidia; order Chitinophagales; family Chitinophagaceae; genus Hydrotalea. The sequence goes on from JAKAKY010000129.1 coordinate 5,554, forward strand.
TGGTTACTGGCCGGCTGAAGTAATTGGCCAATACCCAACTATGTTTCAAGGCCCGGCAACTTCTGTTGATGCCCGCAAAACCATTAAAATGGCCATTGATGCTTTGCAACCATTTGAAACTAAGCTGATCAATTATCGCAAAAATGGCAGCCTGTATACCTGCCACATTGAGGGTTTTCCTATTTTTAACCAAGAGGGTGTACCCGTTAATTTTATGGCGATTGAAAAAGCGGCTTAATCATTTCTCTAAATCTTCCGGGCCACACTATTTTTTCATTCCACACATTTTAAACTAATATTGTGGCATGAATGGCGTAAAAAATATCATTTTCGATTTAGGCGGTATTTTCATCAACCTCGATTTTCAGAAAACAACCGAGGCTTTTCAACAACTGGGGGTTACCCAACTCAATAATTTTTTTACGCAAACCCACTCCAACAGTCTTTTTGCAGCTTTAGAAACAGGCACCATAACCACCCACGAATTTTATGATGCTTTCAGAAAACAAACAGGCATAGTTGCCACTAATGAAGCTATTGCCCTTGCCTGGAATGCAATGTTAGTCAATTTCCCGTCGGACAGAATCAATTGGCTAAATGCCATTAAAGACAAATACAACATTTTCCTGTATTCCAACACCAATCAAATTCACTACGATTGTTTCATAGAAATGTTTCAAAGCGATACAGGTAACAACAATTTCAACCACTATTTTAAAAAAGCATATTACTCGCATGAAATAAGAATGCGAAAACCGGATGCAGATGGGTTTCAGTTTATTTTAGAGGAACAAAATCTGGTTCCGGAAGAAACTTTATTTATTGATGATACTTTACCTAATATAGAAACTGCTCATTCGTTAGGTTTGCAAATCATTCACTTAAAAGCGCCGCTAACCGTATTAGATTTACATTTATAACTTTATTACCATTGCTTCATAAGGACGTAATGGTATTTTATTACGCAAAGCAATAGTTGAAGGTTTGTTTATGTAATTAGCTAATACTACGTTTGCCTTTGCCATTAATGTAAGGTTATTAAACACCGCATCTTTAGCAGAAAAATTCAATACTACCAAAAATTTTCCGGCGGCATCTTCTCTTAAATAGGCATATACCTGTGGGTTATTTTTATCTAACAATGTATATTTTCCATATACCAATGTTGGATTATTTTTGCGCAGTTGCATTAATTTTCTAAAATAATTGAGGCAGCTGTTGGGATCATTTTCTTCAACAGCTACATTCACCGTTTTATAATTTGCATTGATGCCAATCCAGGGCAATCCTGTTGTAAAACCTGCATTGAGGCTACTATCCCATGGAAAAGGAGTACGTCCATTATCTCTGGCACCAAATGCCAGATTTTTTAAGAAGGCTTTTATATTACCGCCTGTTAATTGCGTGTGTTTGTAGGCATCTAAAATCACCTCATCGCGATAATCGTGAATAGAAGTAAAATTAGGATTGACCATACCTAACTCATCTCCATTGTAATAAAACGGAGTGCCCCGCATAGTCAGTAAAAAAGTAGAGAGCATCTGTGAAGAAAGGGTTCTAAACTGCGGTGCATCATTCCCAAACCGGCTTACCATTCTGGCCTGGTCATGATTGGCTAAAAATACAGCCAGCCAGCCACTGTGCTCAAATGCGCTATCCCATTGTGAGAAAATGGATTTAAATTGCAACAAGCTATATCCGTTAGGCTTCGCAAGGTCTACCCCGTTGAAAGCATAAGCTATATTTAATTCATGGCGGTTGCTATCTACTAAATTATGTGCATCTTCAAAAGTATTGCCTGCACCTTCTGCTACACTCATTACATCATACTTACTAAAAATTTGCTGGTTCATTTGTTGCAAATACCCATGTAAATTGCCCTGCATGGCATAATAAAGCATAAAATTTTTTTCAAATCCTTTCGGGAACATAGGGAAAGTAGTATCTTTTGCTACAAATTGAAATGCATCTAACCTGAATCCGTCAATACCTTTATCGGCCCAAAAGCGCATAATACTATACACTTCATTTCTAACCTTTGGATTTTCCCAATTCAAATCGGGTTGTTTATCTGAAAAATAGTGCAGGTAATAGGCATTGGTTAATGTATCGTACTTCCAGGCATCATGATTAATATCAAACAAACTAAACCGATAGGGTGGCTTTCCATTTTCCGCATTCCACCAATGATAATAATTGCGATAAGGGTTGATGCGTGAACTTCTGCTTTGCTTAAACCATTCATGTTCACTACTGCTGTGGTTAACAACCAGATCAATTACCAGTTTAATTCCTCTGCGGTGCATACCATTTAACAAGGAATCAAAATCGGCCATAGTGCCAAATTCGGGTAATATTTTGCGGTAATCGCTTACATCATAGCCATTATCAAAATTGGGCGACTGGTAAACAGGGTTTAACCAAACCACATCAACGCCTAAACTTTTAATATAATCTAATTCAGAGATGATTCCTTTTAAATCACCCACACCATCCCCATTACTGTCTTTAAAACTTCTGGGATAAATTTGATACACCACGGCCTCTTTCCACCAATGCTGTGTAGCAGCAGATTTTTGCTGTATGGGTTGTGCCCCAATATTTTCAACACCAACAATAAAGCATAAAAAAATAGCAAGTATACCTGGTTTCATAAATGATTGATGAGCATGTGAGATATTCAAGTTAAGTATTAATAGCCGGAAGCACCAGTTTATAATAAAGAATGAGTTATTTCATTTCTTCAAAATCAATATACTCTTCATCTGCCGGTTTTGTTTTAACGACAGTAGATTTAGATGAGTCTTTAAAATTATTTTGCGATTCGGCTGCCTGCTGCTGTGCCTGTTGCATCGTATTTATCTTCTGTTTCATTTCAGAAGTAGCTTTGCCAATGGGCACCACTAAATCAAAAACAAACTTATAAATAAGGTATAAAACACAACCCCAAATAATAACTTTTAACATAGCTGCAAAAATACAATAACCAATTTTAATTTGAACGAATAGGCCATTTTTTAACCATTTCTAATCAAATCCCATTTCTAATTTGGGGCGTAATCATTTTATCCATTACATTTGCAACGGAAAAAAGAACGATAGAAGGGAACGAAAGCGTTCCCTTCTGCTTTATAGCTATGTCAACACAAACACAAATAGA
>JAKAKY010000130.1 GCA_021824365.1 Bacteroidota bacterium
AAACAATGTGGCGATACAGTGTAGTGGTTTATAAAGTAGTTACAAAACCCGTCCGGTCAGCAATAAATGCCTTGTAATTTTTTTACGAGGCATTTTTTTGTTTAGGAATGAGTGGTTAAGTAAAAAAACAACGTTAAAACTCAACGTTGATTTAAAGCTACCAAATTTAAAATATATATTGAATGTGAATTTATAATTGTTGTTGTGTACTATCCTTTTTCTGCTGTGCTTTTTCCATATTTTTTTTGGAAATCTCTTCTAATACTTTTTCTTTTCTGTTTCCTTTATCATCTAAAATGGGGGCGGGTAAATCAGATTGATTTTTATCAAAAATAATATTTTGAAAGGGATTGTTTACATATACCCAAAAACCATTTACCCATCTAAATCCCTCATAATCGCCATATGGAATAAAATTATAGGCATTTTTTTCATCGGGAGATTCACTGACTAACCTGCTGAAAATAATAGCATGGTATTTCGGGTCGTAATTCATGCGTACCCCCGCATCTTTTTTATATTCTAAGCAAAACCGAAAAACAGGTTGTGGTGGTTTAATACCATCTGCAGAATATTTAAAGTAATTCCCTCCAAACTGTGGCTGTCCATCGGGTGTAAAGGTTAATACCTCTATCCATTTCTTTTCACTGCGGGCATTGTTTTCATCTAATCCTAACAAAGTATAATATTTTCTGTCTTTATACGTAGTGAGAATGATTTTGTAATAAATGGCTCCAATCCAGTTATTGTTGGTACGAATGGAATCGGTAGGGGCTTTGGTAAATTCGGAAGCATCAAATAGCGGGTATAATTTTAAACTTCCATCTGCAGTGCGCATTTGAATGGCACCTCGTTGCCGGTAGTAGGTATAATCTTTCATTACCTGCCAGGTAAATATTCTAAAACTACTATCGGGTGCATATATTTTTGAAATGTTTTGAACCGAATCGAATGGATAATAAAATGAGTAGGGTGTTTTTAATGCTTTCACAAAATTTCGGATAAAGGCACTATCGGCCTGGAAGCGTTCTAACCAATCGTTGGTATATACAATTTTATGAGCATCTTTTTGGAGTGTAGGTTCAATTTTTTGTATGGCTTGAATAGAACCTGCCGGTATTTCCTGTGTAAAGGAAAAGAAGGGTAAAAGCAGTAACAATACAATTAGCGAATAGCGCATATTCTATAAATATGCCTCTAATATACAACACCCTTGTGGCTTATTGGTTTTGAAGCAAAAATGAAGGATAATTTTATGCTTTTGTTAAAGCCGTTGCAGCAAGCAATAAATTATCAAATCTTGCATCGATTAATGGATGGGGGAATGGTGTTTCCGGATTGGTGGTGGCCACAAAAATGGTAAACATTCCGGCATTTTTACCAAAACCCATATCGGTTAACTTATTGCCTATCATAATGCTTTTAGCTAAATCTATTTCGGGATTACTTGCTTTTGCCTGAAAAGCCATACCGGGAGCAGGTTTCCGGTTGGGTGATTCATCGGTTAAATCAGGACAAAAATAAATTTTATCTATTCTGCCCCCTGTTTGCTGTATTTCCCGCAACATATTGGTATGTATGGTATGTAGGCCATCTTCTGTTAATAATCCTTTCCCGATACTTTTTTGATTGGTTACTATCACAATTCTTTTAAACAACGGATTTAGTAAAGCCAATGCCTCTTTTACTCCCGGTAAAAAATGAAATTCATCCCAGGATAACACATATTCTTCTTTTTTTTCTGCATTAATTACGCCATCTCTGTCTAAAAATAAGGTCCATTCTTCGTTAATGTGCGGTAATACGTTCATTCAAAGAGTATTTAATATTGCAAGGTTTAACTGAGTTCAATTTGTGCTTTTACATAATCATCCGGTATGCCAATGTCAATAAAATAGGCATCCTGCACATGGCCAAATAATTTTCCACTGCCTGTTTTTTGTTCCAGATAATCCTTTTCAAAAGAAAATTTTTCAGGAAAATGATTGGATAGAAATTGAGACACATTTAGTAAATATACGCCACCGTTTATCAGCCCTTTTGTTGTAATTTTTTTTTCATGAAAGGCAATAATTTCATTATTTCCATTCATGGTAACGGACCCATACCTGTCAAAGTATTCCATGGGTTTTAAACAAAGGCTGCAGGCTGCTTTTTTGTTCAAATGGAACTGTTTAAATGAGCTATACTGCATCTTGTAAAGTGTATCTCCGTTAGTAACCAAAACATTTTCTGATTGTACTACCGAACAGGCTAATTCAATAGCGCCACCGGTGCCTAATGGTTCCTGCTCGGTTACAATAGTGTAGTTGCCTGCAGATAAATTTTTTTGCAGAAAATCAATAAAATATTCGTGTTTATAACCTAATGAAAATACAAATTTTTCAATGCCCTGTTGTTGTAAATGGACTATTACATAAGCAATAAATGGTTTGCCATTTACCGGAGCCATGCATTTGGGTAAATCAGGTACAGCGCTTTTTAAGCGAGTGCCCATTCCGCCGGCAAGTATAATGGCTTCATTCATGTTGTTTTGCTGAATTAAGGTAATTATGCATAGTAGCAATTCATTATTCAACCCATTATTTGCATTTATGCAAACAAATTTGCTTCTACCGTTTCGCAAATAATATGTCCTAACATAATATGGCTTTCCTGAATACGCGGCGTGTCTGTTGAAGGCACATTGAATAAAATATCGCTGCAATCTTTCATTTTGCCACCGGTACTGCCGGTAAAACCTATTGTAACCATTTGATTGACTTTTGCGACCTCAAATGCTTTTAAAATATTGGGTGAGTTGCCTGAAGTACTTAAACCTATTAACACATCGCCCTGTAAGCCGGTACCTTCAACAATGCGGGCATAAATAACTTCATAACTATAATCGTTAGCCACTGCTGTTAAATAAGATGTATTACAATGTAAGGCCTCTGACGGTAATGCCTTTCTGTTTTTATAAAACCGACCTGAAAATTCTGCTGCTAAATGCTGTGCATCGGCAGCACTGCCACCGTTACCGCAAAATAAAACTTTGTTGCCTTTTTTAAAAGCTTCAGTAATCAGTTGAATAGCTTGTTCTAAATGTTGCAGCATTTGGACATCCTGCAATATGTTTTGTTTTACCTGAATTGAGGCGCTGATAATTTCTTTAAACCTGTTTTGCATAATGTATTTTTTATTGAACCGACCAGGTGGTAAGTCCATGTTGGGTAAACTGATACGGTTTTACAATGCCGCCAAAATTATTCAAAACATCAATCACTTTATAACGGGTATTATTGGGGCAATAAAAAGTCATAAATCCGCCGCCGCCTGCACCGCTTATTTTTCCTCCGGTAGCACCGGCCTGTTTGGCAGAAAGATAAATATCTTCAATAAAAGAGTTGGAAATATTGTGTGCCATTTTTCTTTTTTCCTGAAAACCAAAATCCAATATTTCACCAATTTCATGCAAGCGCCCTTTTAATAAGGCCTCTTTCATCATTTTAGATTGTTCTTTCAATTGATGCATGGCTTCAATGCTTTTTTCGTTTTTGGCATGCACATTTTTTTGTTGCTCTTTAATGATATCTGCCGATTCTCTGCTGGTTTGGGTGTAATATAATACCAAATTATGTTCTAACTCATTCAAATACTCTTGTTTTATGCGTAAAGGGTTTACAATTACTTTATCTGATGCATAAAATTCCATAAAATTAACCCCGCCAAAAGTTGCGGCATATTGGTCTTGTTTGCCACCTGCTAATTTTAAATCGTTTCGTTCAATATCATAGGCATAATGGGCAATATCATAATCGCCCAAGGGTAGTTTTAGCATTTCTACAAATGCCCCTAAAATGGCCACTACAAGGGTTGATGAGGTGCCTAAGCCACTACCTGCCGGCACATCAACAAAAGTGGATAATTTAAAACCGGTAAGTGGCAGGCCATAATCCTTTTGAATTCGGTTATACACACCTTTGGCTAAATCTAATTGTCCATCAATGGGTAATTGCGGCATCCATTCAAAGCGCTGTTCTTCTCTTCTGTCAATAGCTTCTATCATGATGCCATTTTCCTGAATCGGTTCAATAGAGGCATAGGCATATAATGAAATGGTAGCATTTAAAATAGCGCCACCAAATTCATCGCTATATGGACTTACATCGGTACCTCCACCGGCAAGGCCTAACCGTAAGGGTGTTTTACTTCTGTATATCATACCGCTGAAGGTTATTGTTTTAAACTTTCATTGTTTGCTAATTGTAACAGGGCACGGCTTAAATTGGCCCAACTGTATTTTTTCTTTTCTTCACGAAGTTGCGGCAAAAAATAAGATTCTCCTAATGTATATAACTGAATAATTCCCTGCGCAATTGCTTCGGGATTGGGTTCTGTAATAATGCCGGCTTTTAAATGCGGTACTAAATCGGGCAAACCACCCACATTGGTTACCAACATTGGTATTTCAAAATGGTAGGCTAGTGGTGTTACCCCGCTTTGGGTGGCATTTTTATAGGGTTGTATTACAAAATCTGCCGCACTTAAATAATATTTTACTTCACTATCCGGAATAAAATCTGTGCGCAAATACAATTGTGATTGTAATGCTAAGTTTTGAATAAGCGCATCATACTTTTGGCGGTCTTCATAAAATTCGCCTGCAATGAGCAATTTAATATTGGCTTGCTGAATTTCAGGTTCATTCATGGCCTGTAATAACCAATCAAGCCCTTTATATGCCCTAATGAAACCAAAGAACAAAATAATTTTTTCGTCTTCAGGTAATTGAAGATGCTTCCTGGCTTCGTTTTTGGGAACTATACTTCCAAAGTTATCATATAAGGGATGCACTACTTTTAGGGCAGGTTTTTTTGTAAACTTTTTTAAATCCTGCAACACCTTGTCACTCATGGCAATAAATCCATCTATGGCTTTGGTGAAGTAACGGGTAAAAGCTGTATCGCCCGGCCTTTTTTCATGCGGTAATACATTATCTGCAATACAAACAATTTTGGTGTATTTGTTTAAGTGAACAATGCGTAAAATTGTTCCCAGACAAGGGCCCATGAAAGGCAGCCAATACCGTACTACGATTAGCTGTGGACGCATTTTTTTTAATTCTAATCCAACGCGAATCCAATTAATAGGATTGATGGAATTAATACAAACTTTAATGGAAACATCTTGCGGTGGTGGTTCTGTTGAGTATTGTGTGGTACCGGGAAATAAAAACGAAGGATACTGTAAAGAAAATGTATAAATAGTGGTATTCAATCCTTCATCCTGAAACTGGCGTGCCAGCCGTTCATTAAATGAAGCCAACCCGCCGCGTAAAGGATGTGCAGGACCTATGATGATGACAGATGCTGACATGCGATTAAATGCGAATTTTTTCTTCTATTAAATAAACATTTCTTTCAGATGCATTTCGGGCAATGAGCTCGCCAATAAAACCGGCTAAAAACAATTGCATACCAATGACCATTGAAGTAAGTGCAATATAAAATGAAGGGCGATTGGTTAAAGAAAAATCAGCTTCCATAAATTTTGCAATGATTAAGTAGATGCTGCTGATGAAGCCGATACTAAAAAACAATGTGCCCCATAATCCAAAAAAATGCATGGGTTTTTTACCAAAACGGCTTACAAAACTAATGGTAGCCAAATCAAGAAACCCATTAATAAATCGTTCCCATCCAAATTTGGAAATACCATATTTACGTGGTTGGTGTGCCACTATTTTTTCAGAAATTTTTCTAAACCCTGCCCACTTCGCAATCACAGGAATGTAGCGGTGCATTTCGCCATACACTTCAATACTTTTTACTACCTTTTTTTTATAAGCTTTTAAACCGCAGTTAAAATCGTGTAGCGGAATGGTGCTGCTCCAACGGGCTGCTGCATTGAATATTTTAGATGGAATATTTTTTGTAATTGTGTTGTCGTATCTTTTTTTCTTCCAGCCACTTACTAAATCAAAACCATCGGTAATAATCATTTCGCGAAGAGCAGGGATTTCATCCGGAGAGTCTTGTAAATCAGCATCCATGGTAATAATTACATCACCCTGTGCAGCCTTAAACCCTTCATTTAAAGCAGCACTTTTACCATAATTTCGTTGAAATTTGATACCTTTTATATTCGCATTTCCTGCAGATAAATTCAAAATAACTTCCCAGCTATTATCGGTGCTGCCATCGTCTACCAAAATAATTTCATAACAGTATCCATTTTCCGTTGCTACTTTTTCAATCCAACGGCATAATTCCGGTAATGATTCTGCTTCATTTAATAACGGTATAACGATTGATATATCCATTGTATGTTTATTCTGTAGTAGTTTGTTGATATTTTTTGGGTACTGCTACCGCTGCTAATAATGCACCTGCGCCACCGGCTAATAAAAATAAGATTAATGTACCGGCTAACTGGGTATTCATCCAAATTTGTTTTGCCCGGTTTAGGTCTGCAGGTAAATGGGTGACGGCTTCACTATGTTGTCTCGCTTCTTCCTGTAATAAACCTATTTGGTGCGTTACATAGTTGGGAAACAGGTAATGCATGGCAATAAAATGATACACAAAAAATAAGGCAATGGCTACTGCTACTGTTTTAAAACCATGACTTAAAATAACTGAAAATACTTCAAATCCTTTAGTTTGATGATTAAATAGCCAGGTACTGCCGAATGCGGCAATAATAAAAACTGATAATATCAAAAAGCCATACCAGGGTATATAGATTAATTCGGTAATCTGGCCAATCACATTCAATAGCATCATTAGTACAGCAATAATAATCCCTTTTTTTATATGTGATGTATAGCTAACTTCCATAGATAAATCCATTAATTCAGATGAATTTTATTTTTGTGTATAATGCCATACACTTTACCGGTAAAAGGTTGATTGAAAAAAGGGCTATTGGCCGATTTACTCTGATTATTTTGTAACGTAAAAATACTTTGCTCTCTTCTGTTGAATAGAGTAAGTTCAGCCGTATTACCCGGCATAATGGTGGCTTTGGGTAAATGAAATATATTACGGGCATTGTAGCCCAGCCAATCTGCTAATATAGTTGCATCTGTATTGGGGAATAAACTATTAACAACGGTATAGGCTGTTTGTAGGCCAATTATGCCGGGTTTGGCATATTCAAATTCGCAAACTTTTCTGTCTGTTTCATAGGGCAAATGATGCGAACTGATACAATCAATCATGCCATTTAACAAACCTTCACGCAAAGCCAGCATGTCCGATTTTGTTCTTAATGGCGGATTTACTTTTAAATTGGAGTCATATTCATTTAAATCTTCATCACAAAAAAACAAGTGATGGGGTGTTACGGAGCAGGTAACCTTCAGTCCTTTTAGCTTCGCTTCAGCTATTAAAGTTAATGATGCTTTCGTACTAACGCCTGTAAAATGAATAGCAGAGCCGGTATACTGCACCAAATTAATATCTCTGGCAATGATTAGGGTTTCTGCAATGGCAGGTTTTCCCTGAAGTCCCAGACGGGTAGAAACAACACCTTCATGCATTAACCCATGTGGTGCAATGGCGATATCTTCCGGTATTTGAATAATAATACCATTAAATGCTTTTATATATTGAAGCGCTTTTACCATAAGGCCTGAAGATTGTATGGGTAACAAGCCATCTGTAAAACCCAGGGCGCCGGATTGTTGCATATCATGCATTTCAGCCAATTCTTTTCCTTCCAGATTTTTACTAACAGCACCAAATGGATGAATAGAAATGTTAGTGGCCTGTGATGCCTGAATTAAATAATCAACCTGTGTTTTATTTTGAATGCATGGAGTAGTGTTGGGTAGGGTAGCCACTCTTGTAAATCCACCTGCTGCTGCTGCTGCTGCACCGGAATGTATCGTTTCACGATGTTCAAAGCCGGGGTCGCAAAAATGAACGAAAGGGTCAACCCAACCTTGTGATACAGTGCAATTGGATAGTGCAACCACCTGATCAGCATCCTGATTGAGGTTGGGAGCAATGGCTATTATTTTTCCATTTTCTATAAAAATATCCTGAATGGTACCATTGTATGGGCTGTTATTATCTGCAATGGCAACCTGTTTTAAAAGAATTTTCATGGATTGCTGATAAAATTTTGTGCAATATAGCCTGAAAAATTCTTTTGTTCTTATATTTGCCGCCCCTTAGGGAAGAAACCCTAACAGGTTCGGGTGGTGGCGCAGCCCGGTAGCGCACTTGCATGGGGTGCAAGGGGTCGCTGGTTCGAATCCAGTCCACCCGACAAAAGCTTTAAAAAAGCAATCTTGCAAAAGGTTGCTTTTTTATTTTGTGCTATAATGCTTTGCTGTTGTGCAATAGCGACGAAGGATGGTATTGATACCAGTGGTTCAAAGTTTTTAAGGCTACACACTACAAATCATAACTATATTTATTTGTTGTTACGAAAATCAGTTACATTAGTGTTGGTTTAAACAGCAAACGCCTATCCACGGCTTTTGAAGGTTATGCCACTAACCAACTTTGTATAACGACAAATTGCTCTTTGATGATGCTGATATAGACTGGTACGATTACGGGTTTAGAAACTATGATGCACAGATAGGCAGGTTTGTGCAAATAGACCCTTTAATGGATAATTATCCCGGTTTAACACCTTATCTATATGCAGACAATGAACCGATAGGAAATATAGATGCAAATGGATTAAGCAGTATAAGT
>JAKAKY010000131.1 GCA_021824365.1 Bacteroidota bacterium
GCAATTTTAGGCGCTACTACTGTAAACAATTCTTTTACTGCTGCTTTATTTTGCAAATAGCTGAAAACAACCCTGTGCTGATGACTGATTTGCTCTTTGGTTTCACCCTTCTTTGTTTTAGTTAATAGGGGTTCAACATAAGTACGTAAGGCTTTCGCTTTGGCTAAAGTAGTTACAATACGCTTATGCGTAATTAAAGCACTGGCTAAGTTAGATAAAAGTGCTTCTCTGTGTGCCTTTTTACGGCCCAGGTTTTTGATTTTGTCTCCGTGACGCATGACTGTTTGTTTTAAAGCTTATACCGTGTCAGGAATTATAAGCTGTGAATAATAAGGTGGATGAAGGCCACCTGATTGTTTTGATTAATTATCTAAATTATCGAGACCTAACTTTTGTAAATCCATACCAAAGTGTAAGCCCCTTTCGTGCAATACCTGTTCAATTTCAGATAAAGATTTCTGACCAAAGTTTCTAAACTTCATCAAATCTTCCTGCTCGTACTGAACCAACTCGCTCAAAGAATTAATTTTAGCAGCTTTCAGGCAGTTGAAGGCACGTACAGAAAGATCTAAATCTTCCAACGGTGTTTTCAATACTTTACGCAATTGTAAAATTTGTTCGTCCACTACATCTTCTTTCTTATCTTCTTTATTATCGAATGTGATATTCTCATCCGTAATAATCATTAAATGCTGAATTAAGATGCGTGAAGCCTGTTTAACTGCTTCTTCCGGATGAATGGTACCATCGGTAGCTACTTCCAAAATCAGTTTTTCGAAATCGGTTCTTTGTTCTACACGATAGTTTTCAATAGAATATTTTACATTCTTAATAGGTGTATGAATAGAATCTATTGCGATGTAACCAAATGTTGCATCTTTGGGTTTGTTTTCTTCTGCAGGAACATAACCACGGCCTTTCGCAATGGTTAATTCAATATCTAATTTTGCAGTAGTATCCATTGTACAGATCACCAATTCAGGGTTCATTACCTGAAAACTGGAAGTAGCTGCCCCAATCATACCTGCATTAAATTCGGTTGCTCCTTTTACAGAAAGTGTAATTTTTTCATTAGCCACTTCCTGGTCAGTTGTGCGTTTAATTCTAACCTGTTTTAAGTTCAGAATAATTTCAGTAACGTCTTCAGTAATACCTTTTATGGTAGCAAATTCATGGTCTACACCATCAATTTTAATACCTACAATGGCAAAACCCTCTAGGCTACTTAATAATACACGACGTAAAGCGTTGCCAACAGTTAAACCATAACCTGGTTCAAGTGGGCGAAATTCAAATAAGCCTTCGAAATCAGTTGCTTTTTGTAAAACAATTTTATCGGGCTTTTGAAAGTTTAATATGGCCATATTAAAACTTGGTTTTTATTTTTCATCAACCCCAATAGGAGGCTGAATAATTTGGTTTGCATTAATTTACCGAAAAAGGGAACTAATTATTTAGAATACAATTCTACAATCAGTTGTTCTTTGATGTTTTCAGGTACTGCTTCTCTTTCAGGGTAGGTAATGAATGTACCTTTCTTTTCGGTTTCATTCCAGTCTAACCAGCTTATTTTGGCATTCTTGCCACGCACTTTGCTGGTAATGGAAGAGTTATGCAGGCTTTTTGTTTTGTAAGCAATAATATCGCCGGCTTTGCATGAATAAGAAGGAATATTCATGATTTCACCATTCACAATGATGTGTTTGTGTGTAACCAACTGACGTGCTTCAGGACGAGAAGCCGCCAAACCCAAGCGATAAACGGTATTATCTAACCTTGCTTCCAGCAATTTAATCAGGTTTTCACCTTTTACACCTTTCATACGAGAGGCTTCATCAAAAGTTTTACGGAACTGGCGTTCTAATAAACCGTAGGTGTATTTTGCTTTTTGCTTTTCTTTCAACTGTAAAGCATATTCACCTAAAGTTTTACGCTTTTTTGATGCGCCATGCTGACCCGGAGGGTTGCTGTTTTTGTCTAAATATTTGGCATTCCCTAAAATAGGCTCTCCAAATTTTCTGCAGATTTTGGTCTTGGGACCGGTGTACCTTGCCATAGTAATTTAAAATTGTGATTTTTTAGTGTCGAACAGGTATCATTAAAAATCTAAAATCAATACCGGCTCCTGTATGATGATTAAAAATAAACTTTCATTACACCCTGCGTTGTTTAGGAGGGCGGCAACCATTGTGTGGTAAAGGGGTAATATCTTTAATGGATGTTACTTCAATACCATTTTGTGCGATAGAACGAATGGCACCTTCTCTACCGGCACCGGGGCCTTTTACAAATACGTCTACTCTTTTCAAACCTGCATCTGAAGCTACTTTAGCAGCATCGGCGGCAGCCATTTGAGCAGCATATGGGGTATTCTTTTTAGAACCACGAAAACCCATTTTACCGGCAGATGACCAGCTAATCACCTGACCTTGCTTGTTGGTAAATGAAATAATGATGTTGTTGAAGGTAGCGCTGATATGCACATCGCCTGCAGCATCTACTTTTACAATTCTTTTTTTAGCGGCAGCTTTTGCGCTGTTTTGTGCTTTTTGCGTTTTTGCCATAATTGTTTTGAGGTAATCGGTTTAAAAATTGATTTCGATAATCGAAATCCGGATACAACTCTCCTCCTGCCAGGCAGGTATCCGATATTGCACCGAATATAAAAAAAATGAAATACCCCTTTTGTAAGGGATATTTCATCAAATTATTTCTTCACTGCCTTTTTCTTACCGGCAACAGTTTTACGTTTTCCTTTACGTGTACGACTGTTGGTTTTGGTACGCTGTCCGCGAACGGGAAGGCCTTTACGATGACGTAAGCCTCTGTAGCAGGCAATATCCAACAAACGTTTAATACTCATTTGAACTTCGCTACGCAACTGACCTTCTACTTTAAATTCGTTGGTAATGGTATTTCTGATAGCTGTAAGCTCATCATCATTCCATTGATTTACTTTTTTATTGTAATCGATACCACATTTATCAAGTATATAACGTGCAGTAGAGGGGCCTATTCCATAAATATAGGTTAAGCCAATTTCGCCTCTTTTGTTCTTAGGTAAGTCAATACCGGCAATACGAGCCATATCTGAATTTTAGTTTTTATTCGTTTTCTAATTATCCCTGACGTTGTTTATAACGAGGGTTCTTTTTGTTAATTACGTACAGTTTTCCTTTGCGTTTTACAATTTTGCAATCGGCGCTGCGTTTTTTAATTGAAGCTCTTACTTTCATAAAAAGGTGTTTTGCTATTCGCTTATTTAAATCTAACGCTCTTATTTATACCTGAAGATTATTCTTCCCCTGCTTAAATCGTATGGACTCATTTCCACTCCCACTTTATCGCCCGGTAAAATCCGGATGTAGTGCATCCGCATTTTCCCGGAAATAGTTGCTAAAATTTCATGGCCATTTTCCAGTCTAACTCTAAACATTGCATTACTCAATGCTTCGAGAATAATTCCATCTTGTTTAATCAACGGTTGTTTCGACATACAATTTTTGGGGCTGCAAAGATATACTTATGCAACCGAAATATGAAAATTTTGATAAAAAAAATATTGATTTTCTAAGTTTTTTTGTAGGAATTACCCTTTCAAAACGGCAAAATTAAGGTTTTTACAGAAATTTACCGGTATAAGTTTGAGGTACCTGCTTCAATGCTTTGGGTGCACCTGCATAAACCAGATAGCCCCCTTCATCACCGGCCTCAGGCCCTAAATCAATTACCCAATCGGCGCAATTGATGACATCGGTATTATGTTCAATTACAATGAGTGAATGGCCTTGCAGGATTAATGCCTGAAATGATTGTAATAATTTATTGATGTCATGAAAATGCAAGCCCGTAGTAGGTTCATCAAAAATGAATAAAATGTGGCCATGCCCTTTACCCTTTCCTAAAAAGCTGGCTAATTTTACCCGCTGCGCTTCACCACCCGATAAAGTGCTGGATGACTGACCTAATTTGATATACCCTAATCCTACCTGCTGCAAGGGCAATAATGACTGGTGAATATTTTTTTCTTCTTTAAAAAATTCGATGGCTTCATCTACACTCATTTCTAATACATCATAAACAGATTTTTCTTTGTAATGTACTTCCAGCACTTCTTCTTTAAATTTTTTGCTGCCACATACCTCACAAGGCAAATGAATGTCGGCTAAAAACTGCATTTCCACTAATTGTTCCCCCTCCCCTTTACAGGCATCGCACCGGCCACCATCTACATTAAATGAAAAATGTTTGGGCTGAAAACCCCGTATTTTAGACAAAGGTTGCCGTGCAAACAAGTCGCGAATACCATCATATGCTTTGATATAAGTGATTGGATTACTGCGCGATGATTTGCCGATAGGGTTTTGATCAATCATTTCAATATGATCAATAGCAGATACATCACCGGTAATGGCTTTATGTAAACCTGTTTTTTCAGCAGGTTGCCCCTTTATTTTTTGCAATGCCGGATAGAGAATTTGTTTTACCAAAGTTGTTTTTCCACTACCGCTTACACCACTTACTACACAAAGCAATTCTAAAGGAAAATCAATAGTAATATTTTTTAAATTGTTTTGCCGGGCACCTTCTACGGTAATAAATCGCTTAGGTGTTCTTACCTTTTCAGGCGGTGTTATGCGCAGTTCGCCTTTTAAATATTTGCCGGTTAAACTGTTTTTATTGGCAATAATAGCATCATAGTTACCTGTTGCAATTACCTCTCCTCCTAAATGTGCGGCAAAAGGACCCATATCAATGATATAATCTGCTTCGCGCATCATTAAAGTATCGTGTTCAACTACCACAACCGTATTGCCTAAATCGCGCAGGTTTTTCAACACTTTAATGAGTTTTTCGGTATCACGAGAATGAAGGCCGATAGAAGGCTCATCTAAAATGTATAGTGAGTTGGTAAGATTGCTACCTAGGCTCCTGGCCAATTGTATGCGTTGGCTTTCGCCACCACTTAAGCTATTGGCCAACCGATTTAGGCTTAAATACCCCAATCCAACATCCATCATGGTTTGTAACCGTTGCACAATTTCCTGTAATACTCTTTTGGCCACTCGATGTTGAAACGGACTTAATTGAATTTCCTGAAACCATTGCTGCAAGCCTTTTATAGACATTGCACATAACTCGCCGATATGTTTGTTATTTACTTTTACATACAAGGCTTCTTTTCTTAATCTGTACCCTTGGCAATCGGGGCAGGTAGTTCGGCCCCTGTAACGGCTTAATAAAACCCGGTATTGAATTTTATACAAGTTATCTTCTACTTCTTTAAAAAATGCATGAATACCCAACGCTTTACCGGTTCCATTCCACAGTTGCTGGTATTGTTCTACCGTTAAATCTGCAATGGGTTTATGAATGGGGAACCCCTGGGCCTGTTGAATAAACTGATCTTTCCACCAACTGAGCTTCTCACCTTTCCAGGCAGCTACGGCTCCTTCATAAATACTTAGGCTTTTATCGGGAATTACTAGGTCTTCATCTACGCCCAATACCTGGCTAAAACCTTCGCAGGCAGGGCAGGCGCCATAGGGATTATTGAATGAAAATAAATTAGGCACCGGCTCTTCAAACACAATACCATCTAACTTAAATTTATTACTGAAATGTATTAACGTTGCCTCATTTACTTCCACAAACATTTCCCCTTCGCCTTCATAAAATGCGGTAGTAATGGAATCAGACAAACGATGTATATCTTCTTCCTCAAATGTTTTTACAATTATTCTATCTACCAACACATAGGCTTCTTCGCTATTTTTAAAAACGGCTGATGCTAATTGTGCCTCATTCTCCAACAAATCTTCAATATTGTGTAATGCTGATTTTTTTTTGGCATGATCACTGCCTGAAAAATAAATGCGGGAAAAGCCCTTTTGCAATAAAATATTCAGCTCCTCAATTACCGAACGGAAAACATGCTGTTTGAATTTAAACAACAAATAACATTTACTACCTGCTTTTAATTGTTGAATGGCGGTTAACACATCAGCCACATCATCTTTCTTCACTTCTCTTCCACTAATGGGCGATATGGTAACCCCTATCCTTGCATAAAGCAAACGTAAATAATCATAAATTTCTGTCATGCTTCCTACGGTACTTCGGGGAGTACGGGTAATTACTTTTTGCTCAATGGCAATGGCAGGACAAAGGCCTTTAATATAGTCCACATCAGGTTTCACCATCCGCGACATAAACTGACGGGCATAAGCACTTAAACTTTCTGCATAACGGCGTTGGCCTTCTGCAAACAGGGTATCAATAGTTAATGACGATTTCCCGCTGCCGCTAACACCGGTTACCACAACCAACTGATTACGTGGAAATGCAACGGTAACATCCTTCAGATTGTGTACCCTTGCACCTTTCACTAAAATAGTGTCATTGCTTTTGGTTGCATGTGGCAATGGGTTTATTTTCTTTTTTTCCTTCGTAGCCATATCTACAACAAATAAACACATTTCCTGCGGTTATGTTGCAATTAGCGTTTAAAAATGTGCATATTGTTGAACACATATAAATAGTTGTCAACATTAACCTATATAATTTGCAGGGAGAAACAGGTTATTTAATTTCAAGCTATTAACAAAAAAACCATTCCTATAAATGGGCCGTATATTTTACTGAAAAGGCAATATCAACGGACGAACAATTTGTAAACCTTAAACTATATCTGTTAAAAAACCAATGATACATTTTTAAAATAATACAGCTTATTTAACCCGAACAAAAAGATGTTTATTTTTTAAATGCACAACCATAACAAAGAGTACTTATGAAATCACTGCAACACTTACTCGACAATGATTTAATCCTTTCGTTTCAGGAAGGAAATCAGACTGCCTTAGAAACGTTGGTGAACAGGCATAAGGAAAAGATTTTTACCTCCATTTTATTCATGGTAAAAGACAAATATTTAGCAGAAGATTTGTTTCAGGATGTTTTTATTAAAATAATTGATACCCTGCGTACCAACCGTTATAATGAAGAGGGTAAGTTTATACAATGGGCATTGCGTATTGCACATAACCTGTGTGTAGATTATTTTAGAAAAGTTAAACGCAATTCAATTATCAGTAGCGATGATAAGGATGTATTTGATATGCTAAATCTTACAAATGAAAGCGCAGACACTTCTATTATTCAAATACAAACCCGGCAAAAACTGCATGATATGCTGAACCATTTACCTGAAGAGCAAAGAGAAGTGATTGTTTTAAGGCATTTTGCAGATATGAGTTTTAAAGAAATAGCGAAAATTACCAATACAAGTATCAATACTTCGTTGGGCCGTATGCGTTATGGCTTAATTAATTTAAGGAAGATGATGCTGGAGCACCAGATTGCTTTATAACGTACAGGAGCAATTACCTGATAACCCATCTGATATAATTATTTTAGTGTTGTATCGAATTTTTGTTTTACTGCATCTAAATGTTGAATAAATTTATTGACATCCGGGTTATAGCCATATTTCACATCGCTCAGTGGTTGTCCGTTTAAATCGAGAAACATATAGAGGGGTTGTGCATTCAACCCAAACTTCGTTACTTCATAATTCAAATTCTTTTCACCAACGGTAGTTAATTTATCAGCATTAGGCAAGATAATTTGCTCAGCAGCGGGTAATTCTGTACTCTCATCAACATACAAACTTACTAATACAAAATTGTTTTTAATTCTGCTTAACACATCCGGGTTTTTCCATACCTGTTCTTCCATTTTACGGCAATTGGGGCAGGAATGTCCGGTGAAATCGAGCATGATGGGCTTCCTGAGTATTTTGGCGGCAGCCATGCCTTCTTCCAAATCAAAATAAGCTGTCAGGCCAAATGGAACCTCTAACTTATCAATATATTTTTGGGGTGGAAGTGCTTGTGTACCATTAGAAGGAACAGCCGAAAAATGCCCATTTTTCAGGTCATCAATTTTATAGTTTAAATTATCCAAATTAAAATCCTGTGTAGTAGCAGGTGGTATAAACCCACTCAGTGGTTGCAGCGGTGCACCCCATAAACCGGGTACGAGGTATAATGCAAACGAGAAGGTAATAATGGCAAAAAACAAACGGGGTACTGTTATATAAGGCAAATCGCTATCGTGCGAAAATTTTAGTTTACCCAATAAGTACATGCCCATTAAGGCAAATACCACAATCCACAAAACCAAAAACACATCCCGATTCAGTAAATGCCAATGATAAATTAAATCAACATTCGATAAGAACTTCAATGCCAAAGCCAATTCTATAAAACCAAAAGTAACTTTTACGGAATTGAGCCAACCACCACTTTTGGGTAAAGCAGACAACATGGATGGGAAAAATGCAAATAAAGAGAATGGCAATGCAAGCCCTACGCCAAAACCCAACATGCCAATTACCGGTGCAATGCTAACCCCTTTGGCACTGGTTTGTCCTAATAAAGTGCCTACAATGGGGCCTGTACACGAAAAGGAAACGATGACCAATGTTAAAGCCATGAAGAAGATACCGGACAGTCCGCCTTTTCCGGCTTTTTGATCGGCTTTATTGGCCCAACTGCTGGGCAGGTTCAGCTCAAATGCACCAAAAAATGAAATGGAAAAAACAATAAATATGGCAAAAAATAATAAATTGGTAATAGCTGAAG
>JAKAKY010000132.1 GCA_021824365.1 Bacteroidota bacterium
AACAGTGATGTTACGATAGGGGAAGTTGGGGAAAAATCTTTGTAAAGTGTCGGTTAACTTAATTCTGCCTTGTTCCCATAAATGTAAAAGCGTCATGGCCGTAAATGTTTTTGAGATGGATGCTAAGTGAAAGGGATCATAGGGTGTAATTTTTTCATTGGTTTTAAAATTGTAATAACCATGGTAGTCTTCAAAAACCACTTCACCATTTTTAGCCATTAAAATGGCGCCATTGAAATCTTTATCTAACAAATCTTTTTTATATAATGGATAAATGGCGTCTGCATATGCCTGTTTTTGCTGCCGAGTTAACATATTAAAATGAAAAGTTACCGGTGCAATAGTTGCATGATGAACGCTTTTATCCTGCTGCGATTTGCAGGATGAAATGAGTAAGGTAAATAGTGATGATAGAATCAATAATTTGTGCATGCCTCAATGGTTTCAAAAGGCGCAAATATAAAGGATAATATACCGAGTTTCGTTAAGCAAAAACAAAAGTAAAATTCACCTCAACTTTTAATTTGGCGAATATGAATTAATTTAGCAGCCATGAGCAAGCAAACAACCAAACCCACCAGTTACCCCAAAGAAAAAATAAACATCCTGCTTTTAGAAAATATAAGTGATAAAGCAGTGCAGTATTTTAAACAAAGCGGGTATGCTAATGTAAAAAAAATAAATGGTGCCTTAAGTGAAGAACAATTAACAGGTGCCATCAAAAATGTGCATCTGTTAGGTATTCGATCTAAAACCAGGATTACCGAAAATGTATTAAAAGCCGCATCAAAATTGCAGGCTATCGGCTGTTTTTGTATTGGCGTAAATCAGGTAAACCTGAAAGCAGCCACCGATAATGGCGTGGTGGTGTTTAATGCACCTTACAGCAATACCAGAAGTGTGGCTGAATTGGTGATTGCATTATCCATTATGCTGATAAGAAGAATACCCGATAAAAATAAAGCTGCACATGAAGGTATTTGGCTAAAAGAGTCGAAAGGTAGTTATGAATTGCGCGGTAAAACATTGGGTATTATTGGCTATGGCAATATTGGCTCACAGGTAAGTGTATTGGCAGAAGCAATGGGCATGAAAGTGCGTTTTTATGATATTGAAAACAAGCTACCCTTAGGCAATGCTGTTGCCTGTAAAAGTATGAAAGAGTTGGTAGGATTGTCTGATATCATTACCCTGCATGTGCCTGAAACACAGCAAACCAAAAATTTGATTACAAAAGCTGTGATTAAAAATTTTAAACCCGGTGCCATTTTAATTAATTATGCCAGAGGCGAAGTGATTGATTTGAAAGCTTTGGCAGAAGCCATCAAAGCCGGTGCATTGGGTGGTGCAGCGATTGATGTTTTTCCATGGGAGCCCGAAAAAAGTGGTGATCATTTTGAAACGCCATTACAGGGTTTACCTAATGTAATTTTAACTCCACATATTGGCGGCTCAACCGAAGAGGCCCAGGAAAATATTGGTGAGGATGTGAGTGTAAAACTGTTTAATTATTTAGAGCGTGGCATTACCAATGGTTCGCATACCGTGCCGGCTATCAGCTTACCGCCTGTTGAGGGTGCACATCGTATTTTACACATACATCGAAATAAGCCCGGTGTGCTGAGTGCCATCAATAGTGCTTTATCCAGTCATCATATCAATATTGTAGGACAATATTTAAAAACCAACGATGCCATTGGCTATGTTGTTTTAGATGTTGATAAAAAATTATCTAATCAGGCAGCAGCATTATTGAAAGAAGTAAAAGAAACCATCAAAGTGCGTATGTTGTATTAATAACATTGATAATGTCATAAAATATATCTTGCTATTAATAAATTAGGTATATAACGCAACAGGCTTTCAATTTTGTATTACTTTCAATTTGTTATATGAATCGAATAGTTATTATTTTAAGTATTTGCATAATGGCTTGTATGAGTAGCACAAAAGCAAATGCTTATACCCTTAAGGGAATAGTTGCCGATGCTGTAACACATCGGCCTTTAAGTGGCGTGTATGTTTATATTAACCAATCAGCCCGGCTTACCATTACCAATAGTGCAGGCCAGTTTGAGTTGCACCATATCAACAGTTCAGAAGCCGATTTAATAGCTACTAAAATAGGTTTTGAAACTTTGTTGTATCATGTTGTTGCACAAAAAATACCTGCTCAAATTCGTTTTGAAATGAGTCGGTCAGATTCTGCAACAATGAATGGGTGGATTGGCTCCGGTTTAGTTAAAGGAGTTGAATGGTTTCAACTATTTCAAAATTTTTATATGGGTCATTCTGCTTATGCAGCTCAGTGTGAAATTTTAAATTCAGATGTTTTACATTTTAAGTGGGATGATTCTGCACAGGTTTTGGATGTAAAAACAAGCGGGCCTTTATTGGTGAGCAACGAAGCGCTGGGATATTTGCTGCTGCTGAACTTTGAAAGTTTTAAAATGAATAAGAATGGGGATATGGTGTATGATGCAACCCTTGCATTTAAGCCATTACATTCTCAAAGTATGGATATCATTAATAAATGGAAAGAAAACAGAAAACAAAACTATGCAACCAGTCAGGTGGCATTTTGGAAAAGTTTGTATAAAGATAGTTTGCAGCAGAATGGTTTTTCTGTGCAATTTATTCAGCGTATTTTTGAAAACGAATCCGGATATGCCAATGCACTCATCAACAAGAAAAACACAACCGGTATTCAATCGTTAAAAGAGGGAAATACGATTGTGAAGAAAAAGTTTGTGGATGTACCGGTAACTGGCAATCAAAATGAAATAACCAGTTTTTTGAAAAAGAACTCACTGAATATTGCAGTACTTTCCGCTTCACAATACATTATGCAGATAAAATACAGAAGAATTGATGCATGGGGATTAGATGAAAGGACGAATGGATTTAATCCTTTCTTAAATTCTCTGGCAGAGAGTTACTCCTATATTATTTTTTCGAATAATCCTATATCTGTCACACAAACAGGATATGCTTTCCCCTCGTCTGATTTTTGGTTAATAGGCGATTGGAATTGGATGGGCTTATCTACTGCCATGCCTATTGATTATATGTTGTAAAAAATGATTATCAGGTTTCAATTGAACGGATGATTTGTAACATGGCACTAATTTCTGTAGCATCTGCCATTATTCTTTCATTCTTATCGTGCATCGCTTCAACCCAAAATTGCATAGGAGAAGGTGCTGTTTTCTTTGCACTGCTATGCACTTCATCGGCTCCGGTAAATAATAGTAAATCTTCCACATAATTGCTTCTAATACCTCCACCGGGCACAATTGTAATGCGATGATCTGCCGCAACAATGAGCTGTTGAATCAGGTTTTTTCCCTGCAATGCAGAAGGTTGTTGGCCACTGGTTAAAATACGCTGACAGCCGCATTCAATAATTTGCTCCATTGCTTTCAATGGCGCTTTGCATCGGTCGAATGCCCGGTGAAAAGTTACTTCCATGGGGTATGCCAATTCTATTAAATACTTTGTCCTTACTGTATCAATACTGCCATCATTTTTTAAAATGCCTATCACAATGCCATCAAACCCCATTTCTTTACAAAGCAGTACATCGGCCTTCATAGCTGTAAATTCTGCATCTGTGTAAACAAAATCGCCTGCTCTTGGGCAAATCATTACAAAAAGCGGCAAATCAAGTTTTGCACGAACTGTTTTTAAATAGCCATAGGATGGGGTAGTGCCCCCATTGTCGTAGTTTTCACATAATTCCAGCCGGTCTGCACCGGCTTTGGCAGCAGTTAAAGCAGATTCAATAGAAAAAACAGCTATTTCAAGTAGTTTCATTTATTGTAATATATATTTGGCGTCTTCTAAAAAGTTTTTGTCATCGGCAAAACAAACTGCATAATTAAATCCTTTCTGCAAACCATAGCCACCATATTCGCCTTTCTTATTAAGTGCTACAAAGCCTATTTGAATTTCTTCAGATTTACTCCCTTTAATCTTTGCAATTCTTTCAACCGCCATTTTGCAAGCTTGTTCGGGTGGCCATCCCTGCCGCATCAATTCAACTACTGTGTGTGAGCCACTAATTCTAATGATATCTTCACCCTGGCCGGTTGCAGCTGCGGCGCCTACTTCATTATCTACATACAATCCGGCTCCAATCAGTGGAGAATCGCCCACCCGGCCATGCATTTTAAAGCCTTGGCCACTGGTGGTGCAACTGCCACTTAAATTGCCGGCACTATCTAAGGCCAGCATAGCAATGGTATCATGGTTCCACTGCCCATTGTCTAATTTCGCCGGAATGGAAGTTGGTACAAAAGATGTTTTCCCTTCAGTATGTTCAATATTAATGATGGGTTTGTATTCGCTTTTTTTCAACCAGTTTTCATAAGCCTTCTTAGCTTCATTACTTAATTTTTCAGGTTGTAATTCAAAACCTTCAGCAATGGCAAACTGTTGGGCACCTTCACCCACTAATAACACATGTGGTGTTTTTTCCATTATTCTTCTTGCTACAGAGATGGGATGTTTAATTCGCTTCAAACAAGCTACTGCACCACAGTTAAAATGTTCATCCATAATAGATGCATCTAATGTTACATAACCATCTCTATCAGGATTAGCCCCTAAACCCACACAACAGTTAATAGAAGATTCTGTAACCATTACGCCTTTTTCAACCGCATCTAAGGCGCGTCCTTTATTTTTTAAAATTAACCAGGCTGCTTTATTGGCAGCAATACCTGCATCCCAGGTAGAGATAACAATGGGCTTTTTAACGGCACCGGTAAAACCATACATTTTGTTTTTGGGTATTGCTAAAGCGGTTAGGCCTAATGAGCTGAGCGATAAAAAATTTCTTCTTTGCACAATAAAAAATTTTAAATGATGTATACTGGTAATTGGTTGATTTAAAGATAGCACATTCAGCTATATCTCTGCATATAATAGCAAGTTTGAAAAATCGTGTAATTTTTTTCTTTTCTGAAAAGGTAAATGAGCCTCTTTATACAGTTGTACCTTTACGCAATTCAGCATAGGCTTAGTCATCAATTGTTCATGTAAATTTATTCATTATGAAAGTGATACTTATCGGAGCCGGTTTTGCAGGGTTAAAAATTGCACGAACACTCAACAATCAAAAGGGGATAGAATTATTGTTGTTAGATAAATACAATTACCACCAGTTTCAACCTTTGTTTTATCAGGTAGCTACTGCCGGTCTTGATGCCAGCAATATTTCATTTCCACTTAGAAAGGTTTTTCAGAATAGTAAAAATATACATATCCGTATGGCCAATGTACAGGCGGTTGATACACAATTTAAAAAAGTACACACAGATATTGGCCATTTTCATTACGATAAATTAATCATTGCAACAGGTGCAGATACCAATTTTTTCGGTAATTCAAAAATTCAGGAAGCAGCATTGCCTATGAAGAGTACAGTGGAAGCTTTGCAATTGCGGCACAGATTTTTGCACAACTTAGAAGAGGCGCTTCAAATTACTGACAGAACTGTTTTGGAAAAATTATTGACTGTAGTGGTAGTAGGAGGTGGCCCAACGGGGGTGGAATTATGCGGCGCACTGGTTGAAATGCGGAATTTGATTTTACCAAAAGATTATCCTGAATTAGATTTTAATTTAATGAAAATCTATCTAATTGAAAACAACCAGCATACTTTAGCAGCAATGTCTGAAAAAAGCAGGATTCAATCAGAGCAATATCTTAAAAAATTAGGTGTGGAGGTTGTAACCGGCATAGCAGTTGCTGATTATGATGGTGAAACTGTACATTTAAATAATGGAAATACAATTTCTTCTAATACTTTAATATGGGCTGCAGGTATTAAAGGCAATATACCCCCCGGGCTTGACGAAAGCCTGATTGTGCGCGGTAACCGATTAAAAGTAAACAGGTTTAGTGAAGTGATTGGCGTTCCCGATGTGTATGCAGTAGGCGATATAGCTTATATGGAAACCCCATTGTACCCACATGGGCATCCACAAGTAGCCAATGTTGCTATTACACAGGGTTTGCAATTAGCTAAAAAATTATTAAATCCTACAAACGTACAACCTTATGAGTATTACGACAAGGGCAGCATGGCCACGGTAGGAAGAAACCTGGCCGTGGTAGATATTCCTAAACCTAAACTGCATTTTGGTGGTTTTTTGGCCTGGTTGGTATGGATGGGTTTGCACCTTTTCTTATTAGTGGGTGTAAAAAACAGAATTCAGGTGTGTATTAACTGGATTTATAATTATTTTACAAAAGATCCCAATCTTCGTTTAATTTTTAGAGAATTTTATAAGCCAAAGAAACCCATTCATGCTACCAATACAGGTGTTACAACAAATTCAACAACAATATAATTGGACAGGAGCTATTCAAAGTCATCCACTGAACAACGGTTTGATAAATCATACCTGGAAGGTGGTATCAGCGAAAGCCAATTATATTCTGCAGGCCATTAATACGCATGTTTTTCCGCAACCGGAAAAAATTGATCAGAATTTACAACTGCTGGCTAAGCATTTTTCAAGGGGAAATAAAAATTATTTATTTGTTGGCCCGGTTTCAACTGATGATGGAAAAACAATGGTTTGTATTAACGATGTTTACTACAGGGTATTCCCTTTTATTGAAGGCACCTATACACATAATGTTTTAACAAAACCTGAAGAAGCCTTTGAAGCGGCCCGCCAATTTGGAAAATTTACCGCATCGCTCACTCATTTTAATGCACAGGATTTGGCAATTACCATTCCCTTCTTTCATCATCTTTCATATAGATATTGGCAGTTTCAACATACCTGGTTATGTGCAGATGAAGTGTTGAAAAAACAAGCCCGGGAACTTGCCAATCCAATTTCAGATCAAGTACATATTGTAAAAAAATTTAATTATTTTATTCACAAAAACACCTGTTTGCAAAGAACCATGCATCATGATGCCAAAATATCGAATGTGTTATTTAACGAAGCGGGTAAAGGTGTTACCGTAATTGATTTAGACACGGTAATGTCGGGATACTTTTTCAGTGATATGGGTGATATGATGCGCACCTATTTAAGCCCTGTAGGAGAGGAAGAGAAAGATATATCTTTAATAGAAGTTCGCAAAGATTTTCTTCAGGCAATCTCCGAAGGATATCTTACCAATATGGAATCGGTATTAACTGCTTTCGAAAAAGAGCATTTATTGTTTTCGGGCCAGATTATAACGTATATGCAGGCTTTGCGCTTTTTGACAGACTTTTTACAAAACAACCGGTATTATGCGTGCAGTTATCCCCAACAAAATTTAGTTCGTACTGCCAACCAATTGCAGTTGTTGAAGCAAATTCAAAACCATCCTACAGGCAAACAGCAATTGTATTTTCTTGAATAAACCAATGTTCAATAAATTTCCTCAAAACAGTATAATTTGCAATAGATTTTTATCTTTGCCCAAAAATATTATGCCTTCATTCGATATTGCCAGTAAAGTTGATTTGCAGTTGTTAGATAACACCATTAATACGGTAAAAAAAGAAATTCAGGGGCGCTTTGATTTTAAAGATTCGTCTGTAGTGATTGATTTAAACAAAAAAGACTTTACCATTATGCTGGAAGTTGAAAGTGATATGAAAATGAAGCAGGTAATTGATATTTTAATTAGCCGGGGTATGAAACAGGGTATACCTGCCAATGCTTTTGATTTTGAAAAAGATGCCTATCCCAGCGGTAAAGTGTTAAAAAAAGAAGTATCTGTAAAAAATGGCCTGAAGCAGGATGTAGCTAAAAAAATTGTAAAAGCCATTAAAGACAGCGGGATAAAAGTACAGGCAGCCATTATGGATACGATTATTCGAGTAACCGGGAAAAAGATTGATGATTTGCAGGCCGTTATTAAGTTGTGTAATGAGCAGGATTTTGGTGTTCCATTACAATATGAAAACATGAAATCGTAATAAAAATTAATTTTCGAGCCTTTTCAATTGCTTTTTGAATATAAAAGATGTTTTTTACAGCTTTAAACGCTAAATATTTTCTCAAATACCTATCTTAATTTTGGTAATAACCAGCTCAAACCCTATTTTTGCACCTCCAAAAAATTAATAATCGTACGGCCAAACCGTACCACCTAAATCATTCATTATGAAGAAAGGTATCCATCCCGAAAGTTACCGCTTAGTGGTATTTAAAGATATGAGTAACGGGTACTCGTTTTTAAGTCGTTCAACAGCCGCTTCCAAAGAAACCGTTAAATGGGAAGATGGCAATGAATATCCATTAATTAAATTAGAAATTTCTAATACTTCGCATCCGTTTTATACTGGCAAAAACGTATTGGTAGATACTGCAGGTCGTATTGACAAATTCAAAAAACGTTACGCGAAGAAAAGTTAA
This sequence comes from Bacteroidota bacterium, assembly GCA_021824365.1. Taxonomy (GTDB): domain Bacteria; phylum Bacteroidota; class Bacteroidia; order Chitinophagales; family Chitinophagaceae; genus Hydrotalea. Next base: position 8,379 of record JAKAKY010000132.1, read on the forward strand.
TTTGCACGTGAGAATAGAGCAAAAACCCGGTCTTTTAACTGACTGGGTTTTTTGTTTTATCAACCGTAACTTGGTTATTTTTATGATCAGTTTGCAACCATTCCGTTAAAATACTGTCTTATACACCGAATATATATCCAAATAGAATAAAATTATAAAATGATGAAATTAGATATATTAGCATTTGGAGTACATCCCGATGATGTAGAATTAGGTTGTTCAGGAACGATTATGGCTGCCGTAGCAGAGGGCAAAAAAGTAGGA
>JAKAKY010000133.1 GCA_021824365.1 Bacteroidota bacterium
TGCAGATGTATTCACAAATGCAAGCTGATAACAGCTTTTTTAAGCCTTCGGGTAAAAGTAGTTTACAAACCGTAGCGCCTTATTTTACTCATGCTGCTGCAGTTATATTAGTGCATAATACATTTTCTGCAAAAGAGGATTTAAGGTGGATACGGCAATATACACAACAAAATAATATTCTACTTTTTACGGCACTATGTATAAATGCTAATTTATATATTGAACAGCAGGTACCCCCCGTTAGTACAATGATGGAAGCGGACATCACCATTACCATTGGTACGGATAGTTTAGCCAGTAATTATGCATTGAGTGTTTTGGATGAGCTGATCATGATCAACAAACATTTTCCCAAAATTCCATTTCATACTTTGTTGCAGTGGGCAACCTGCAATGGCGCAAAAGCGCTGGGTATGGATAATATTGTAGGTTCTTTTACACCAAATACCCAACCGGGTATTTTGCAATTAAAGGGTATGGATGTGTTGCACAATAGCATGCAACATGCACAGGTAAAAAGGCTTTTGTAATTGTTTGAAATGATTTAAGCAGAAAGTATTTCCTGTAAAATAGCTAAACTTTTCAATTTCCCAAATCCGGGAATGTGCAAGGCTAAGTAAAGTTGCAATGATTGTAAAATATTTCTTCTGATGTTTTGGTTTAATACCACTTCATCAATGTGTTCCATCTGTTCAGGTAAAATATGTAATAATGCAGCAGTGGCTTTAGCCGATTCATTTTCCATTACATACTCATGGTTGGGCCGTCCGCTCACATAAAAGCCTTCCTGCAAATCGAGCCAGGGTGTTATTGCGGAATATTCCCCCTGAATTTGGAAACCCAGAATGGCAGCCGCCTGCAAAGTAAAATAAATAGGCAAATTAGCTATGAAGGCATCCTGGCAGGTATCGGTTAATTGCAAAACTTCTTTGGTTAAATAAAACAACTCAACATGCGCTTCCGGTTGTTGTAAACTGTGTTGCAATAACTCAACAATATACAAGGTAACGGTATGCCTTTTTACATCGGTTAATACATTTTGATAAATATAACTCCAGCCAAATTCTTTAATAAACTGCAGTTGTTTTTGCTGATGATGGTATACTTCTAATGCCAATATAGCCCCGGGTTGAAAATAAACAGCCTGTGCGGGTTTGCGGCGGGTTAACTGGTGTACACCTTTTACTATATAGCTTTGAATGCCAAATAACTCAGTATATATTTGGGTAATAATACTGGTTTCGCCATAACGGGTAGTTCTTAGTACAATGCCGTTGGTTGTAAATACCATGATGTGGAAGCTAATGGTTGTAAATAGGCTTCAGCAATAAAAGTAGCCACCAAAATTTTTGTTGCTTCAATTTTATAAAGCTGCGGTAAATTGTTGCAGAAACCGAACATCGTTTTGCGAATACAAGCGTAAATCATTTACCCGGTATTTTAACTGGCAAATGCGTTCTATACCCATGCCAAAAGCAAAGCCGGTGTACTTGTTAGAATCAATATTAAAATTCTCCAATACTTTAGGATGCACCATGCCGCTGCCTAAAATTTCTACCCAACCGGTATGCTTACAAACGGTACAGCCTTTACCGCCACATATCAGGCAACTGATATCCATTTCTGCACCGGGCTCTGTAAAAGGAAAGTAAGATGGCCTGAAACGTACTTTGGTTTCTTTCCCAAACATTTCCTGTACAAAATAATAAAGTGTTTGTTTTAAGTCGGCAAAACTTACATTTTCATCAACATACAATCCTTCTGCCTGATGAAAAAAGCAATGTGCTCTGGCACTAATGGTTTCATTGCGGTACACACGGCCCGGACAAATTACCCGTATGGGCGGTTTTTGTTGTTCCATTACCCTGGCTTGTACACTGCTGGTATGGGTTCGCAACAGCCAGGCAGGGTTTTGATTAATGTAGAATGTGTCCTGCATATCACGTGCCGGATGATCTTCCGGTAAATTCATGGCGCCAAAGTTGTGCCAGTCGTCTTCAATTTCAGGACCTTCTGCAACTGCAAAACCCAATCGTTGAAAAATGGTCACAATTTGATGGCGCACAATGCTTAATGGATGCAATGTGCCTACAGGTATTGGGTCGCCGGGTAAACTCCAGTCAATATCAGCATTGGCAACAGTTGTTGCCTGATGCAAAGCGGAAAAAGACTGGAACCTTTCTTCTACCAATAACTTAAATTCATTCAGAAGCTGGCCTGCTGCGCGTTTTTGTTCAGCCGGCACCTGCTTCATTTCTGCCATTAAATTTTTTACCAAACCCTTGGTGCCCAAATATTTTATACGAAAGCTTTCCGCCTCCTCGGCATTTTGAGGAGTAAAAGCCAATACCTCTTTTTTATAATTGTTTAACTGTGTGGCTAACTGTTCCATTTGGCGAAGATAAAGAAATGAAAGCATCTGCTATAAGGGCATTTCCATGATTCTTACAACCGAAACAGCCCGATATTTTCAAAAAATAGCAATCAAATGCTTAAATACCTACATTTGCCTTACATGAATGTAGATAACATGGAATACAACACCGCAAGAAGCTTATTAAGTATGCGGGAATATGGACGGCATATTCACAAAATGGTAGAGTATGTAATGACCATAGAAGACCGCCAAAAACGTAATGAACAAGCCAGGGCTGTAATAGAATTGATGGGTTTTTTAAATCCGCATTTGCGTAATGTAGAAGATTTCAGGCATATGCTTTGGGATCATCTATTCTTTATCAGCGATTTTAAATTGGACGTGGATAGTCCATACCCCATACCGCAGAAAGAAACGTATAAAGCCAAATCTGATCCTTTACCTTATCCCAAACACAAACCCAAATATTCGCATTTAGGCAGAAATTTAGAAGTGGTGATTGATAAGGCTTTGAAAGAAGAAAATCCGGAAAAGAAAGCCGGCTTTGCCAATGCCATTGCCTATTATATGAAGTTGGCTTACAGCAACTGGCATAAAGAGTTGGTGCATGATGATGCTATTAGAAGTGAGTTAGATAGCATTACCGGTGGTGCTTTAGAGTTTAGCAACACGCCATACATCAAACACCGCAATCAGAATTTTGAGCGTGATGATTATGCCCGCTCCGGTAACAATGGCCGCCGGCAACAAAATTTCAGTAACCGGAATAATAGTAACCAACGCAATAACAACAATAGCAACAGAACTGGCGGGGCATCAGGTAACCGTAACAATAACCAACGCGATAACCGTAATGCCGGGCAAAGAGATACCCGAACCAATAATTTCAAAAAAAGATATTGATGCAGCACCATGCCGGTCAATAAAAATATATCATGCAAAGAGAGCTGTCGCCGATAGCTCTCTTTATTTTTGAGCAATTATTTTAAAACATTTGTTTATGCCCGCATTTGAAGTGGTAGGAGGCAATAAATTGCACGGCGAAATTATTCCGCAGGGCGCTAAAAATGAAGCGCTTCAAATTTTAGCCGCGGTTTTACTAACGCCCGAAACAGTTACCATTCATCATATTCCCGATATTATTGATGTAAATATTTTAATTAACCTGTTGGCCGATATGGGGGTAACGGTGCAGCGTTTAAGCAGGCATAGTTGCAGTTTTACCGCTGCCAACGTAAATACCGATCTACCTTTCCTCCGAAGCCTTTAGAAATAAAGGCGGAAAATTACGGGGCAGTGTGATGCTGGCCGGTGCCATGCTGGGACGCTATAAAAAAGCCTATTTACCTAAACCCGGTGGCGATAAAATTGGCCGTAGAAGATTAGATACCCATGTTATTGGTTTTGAAAAGTTAGGCGCCAGTTATGTGTACCAGGAAAAACTGGGCTGTTTTGAATTGTCAGCACCTCAGTTAAAAGGTGCTTTTATGCTGTTAGATGAACCTTCAGTTACCGGAACGGCCAACATTATTATGGCAGCTGTTTTGGCGGAAGGTACTACTTCTATATACAATGCAGCCTGCGAACCCTATATTCAACAACTGTGTAAAATGCTGAATAGAATGGGCGCCAGAATTACAGGCATTGGTAGTAATTTATTACAGATTGAAGGCGTAGATGCATTATGTGGAACAGAACATATGCTTTTACCCGATATGATTGAAGTAGGCAGTTTTATTGGCTTAGCGGCTATGACGCAGAGTGCACTTACTATTAAAGGTGCAGGTGTGCAACACCTTGGGGTAATACCTGAAAAATTTCAACAATTGGGTATTCATTTGGAAATAAAGGGAGATGATATTATAATACCCGAGCAGGATGTATATGAAATTCAAACCTATTTAGATGGTGGAATTCTTACCATTTATGATCATCCCTGGCCCGGCTTTACGCCCGACCTGCTTAGTATTGTGCTGGTGGTGGCCATTCAGGCACGAGGAAGTGTGCTAGTACACCAGAAAATGTTTGAAAGCCGTTTGTTTTTTGTAGATAAATTAATTGATATGGGGGCGCAGATTATTTTATGCGATCCACACCGCGCTACAGTTATTGGTTTGGCCAGAAAAAATAAATTAAAAGGAATTACCATGAGCAGTCCCGATATCAGAGCGGGACAGGCTTTACTGATTGCTGCTTTAAGTGCAGAAGGTACCAGCATTATTCAAAATATTGAACAAATTGACAGAGGCTATCAATACATTGACGAACGCTTACGCCATATTGGTGCGCAAATCAGAAGAATTGAATAATGCATTTAGATGAGTAGGTGTAACAAGTTTTGAATGCAACTGATATTGCATTGCCACTCCTTTGTATATCCTCTGCTTCATTAACTTTTAGTGCAACTGAATGAGATGCAGATATCCTATTCATGAAGGCTGTCTGCATTTTGATAAGGCATTGTTAACTTTAATTTATTTTTTCATTTATTCTTTTTTGCCTCACTAAATTTTTATACCTTACTCTTCATAATGGCAATGTGGAACCATTTCTATTATGCGATTTATGCTTTCCTAAAAATTCAATGAGTATGGATCAAAAACTACAAAATCAGGTTGCTATCATTACAGGAGCCAATAGTGGTATAGGTGCAGGCGTATCGGCTGCAGTAGCCGCTGCAGGTTCAACGGTGGTAATTAACTATCCCTTTCCTGCATTACAACCCGCTGCTGAAGCGGTTTTAAAAAACATAACCAGTCAGGGTGGCAATGGTATAGTATATTGTTGTGATGTGAGTAAAGAAGAGGAAGTACAACAAATGTTTGCTGCAGTGGTTCGTCAGTTTGGTACCGTTGATATTTTGGTAAATAATGCCGGTATACAAGAAGATGCACCGTTTGAAGAGATGACATTAGACCAATGGAACGCAGTATTGGGCATTAACCTAACCGGGCAATTTTTATGTGCTCGTGAAGCCATTCGTGAATTTTTGCGCCGTGGCATCGATCCTGCAAAAAGCAAGGCGGCCGGAAAAATTATTTGTATAAGCAGTGTACACGAGGTAATACCCTGGGCAGGCCATGCCAATTATGCCAGCAGTAAAGGAGGTATTATGATGTTGATGAAGAGTATGGCACAAGAGTTTGCGCCTAAAAAAATACGTATCAACAGTATTTGCCCCGGCGCCATTCAAACACCCATTAATAAAGCTGCATGGGATACGCCGGAAGCATTACAAAGCTTATTAACCCTCATTCCTTACCAACGTATTGGAGAACCTGATGATATTGGTAAAGCGGCTGTATGGTTAGCCAGCGATGATAGTGATTATGTTACCGGCGCCTCTTTATTTGTAGATGGTGGTATGACGCTGTATCCCGGATTTTCTACCAACGGATAATTTTTTACAACTTTCTTAAAAATATAAAAATGAGCACTGAACAGGAACGGCTAAAAGATAAATTATGGAAACATTGGGGGCCTTATCTTTCCAATCGGCAATGGGGTACCGTTCGTGAAGATTATAGTGCCAATGGCGATGCCTGGAATTATATTTCGCACGATATGGCCCGCAGTAAAACCTATCGCTGGGGCGAGGAGGGCATTGCAGGCATTTCTGATATACAACAATTATTTTGTTTTTCCTTTGCTTTTTGGAATACCAAGGATGCCATTTTAAAAGAGCGTTTCTTTGGCTTAACCAATCAGGAAGGAAATCATGGCGAAGATGTAAAAGAGTTGTATTATTTTTTAGATGCTACACCATCACACAGCTATTTAAAAATGTTGTATAAATATCCGCAATCAGCATTTCCCTATGAACAACTCGTCAACGAAAATAAAAACAGAACAAGAAATGACCCTGAGTTTGAATTAACAGATACGGGTATTTTCAATAACAATGCTTATTTCGATGTTTTTGTTGAATATGCCAAGGCTGATGTAGATGATATCCTTATTCAAATTACAGTACACAATCGTAATACCGAAGATGCTGTATTGCATGTATTACCTATGCTGTGGTTTAGAAATACCTGGTGTTGGGGTTACGATGCCTATAAGCCGCAACTCATTTCTTCGAATAATGAAGAAATTATTATCGGTCATCATCATCTTCCCAATTATAAGCTACATATTGCGCATAAAACAGATATTATTTTTTGTGATAATGAAACCAATGTGGAAAGATTGTACGGTGTACCCAATACGCAGCGGTACACCAAAGATGGGATTCACCGTTATGTGGTAGAGGGAGATAGAAATGCGGTCAACATCAATGGTTCCGGAACTAAGGCGGCATTACATTATACCGCTAACATTAAAGCCAACGATGTTTATGTGATTAAGCTACGATTAGAAGCCCTTCAAAACAATCAGCCCTTTCAGGATTTTGATGCCATATTTAAACAGCGTATTCAGGATGCTGATGTTTTTTATCAGGAATTGCAACATGCCATTACAAATGAGGAAGAAAAATTAATACAGCGGCAGGCCCTTGCCGGCATGATTTGGAATAAACAATTTTATTACTACGATATTCCGCAATGGTTAAATGGCGATCCCGCCGAACCTGTACCACCTTCTGAAAGGTTGAAAGGACGTAATGCCGATTGGAAGCACCTAAACAATGCCGATATTATTTCTATGCCCGACACCTGGGAATATCCCTGGTTTGCTTCCTGGGATCTTGCTTTTCATACCATTTCCTTTGCCTTAATGGATGCAGGTTTTGCTAAACACCAATTAGCATTACTGACCAAAGAATGGTACATGAAACCCAATGGTCAATTCCCTGCCTATGAATGGAATTTTGGAGATGTGAATCCACCCGTGCATGCATGGGCTACCTGGCGGGTGTATACCATTGATCAGCGCAATAACAATGGTAAAGGCGATATTGCTTTTTTGGAAACTGTTTTTCATAAACTGTTACTAAATTTTACCTGGTGGGTAAACCGAAAAGATAAACAGGGTAACAATATTTTTGAAGGTGGATTTTTGGGTTTGGATAATATTGGTGTTTTTGATCGGAGTGCGCCATTGCCCACCGGTGGTTATATTGAACAGGCCGATGGCACCAGTTGGATGGCCATGTATTCGCTCAACATGTTGCGCATTGCGTTAGAGCTGGCATTGCATAATCAGGTGTATGAAGATATGGCAACGAAATTCTTTGAACACTTCTTATACATTGCCGCAGCTTTGGATAATATGGGCGATGAGAAAAATGGATTGTGGAATGATACCGATCGGTTTTTTTATGATGCACTGCATTTGCCTAACGGGCAAAATATTCAACTGAAAGTGCGCAGTATGGTGGGTATTATTCCTTTGTTTGCGGTAGAAGTGTTAGACCATGCTACTTTAGAAGCCTTACCCGGATTTGCCAAACGATTAGACTGGTTTTTAAACTATCGACCTGATTTAGCTGCATTGGTTTCGCGCTGGCAGGATAAAAGTGCCGATGAAAAACACCTGCTTTCTTTATTGCGTGGTCACAGGATGAAAAAAATATTAGAAAAAATGCTGGACGAAACCGAATTTTTAAGTCCGTTTGGTATTCGTTCCGTTTCAAAATTCCATGAACAATACCCTTATATTTTTGATGCAGCCGGGAAACGCTTTGAAGTAAAATACACACCCGCCGAATCTACCAGCAGTTTGTATGGCGGCAACAGCAACTGGCGTGGCCCCGTTTGGATGCCATTAAATTTTTTAATTATTGAAAGTTTACAACGTTTCCACTTTTATTATGGCAATGATTTTAAAGTGGAATACCCGAAGGGTAGTAGCAACTTTATTTCGCTGGATGCAGTAGCCGATGAATTATCGCAGCGATTAAAGCAACTATTTCTACCCGACCAAAATGGCCATCGGCCTTATTTGGGCGATAATGTATTGCTGCAAAACGATCCTAATTTTAAAAACTATATTTTGTTTCATGAATATTTTCATGGCGATACGGGTAAAGGATTAGGGGCAGCGCACCAAACCGGTTGGACAGGCCTGATTGCTAAATTGATACAACCCAAACGGCCTTTGTTAAGTTGATGGCTCAATAGGCAGCAGAAAGATGAATAAATTGTACCAATGGATTTTCTTGAATTAGTATAACCTTACGGTAATGCATTGCTGTTATTAACAATAATTAATTTTTTCGTAAAGTATGCCTGATGGCTTTTTCTACCAATGTATCCATTATTTGGTAACCGG
>JAKAKY010000134.1 GCA_021824365.1 Bacteroidota bacterium
TACCGGTAATATTAATTTCCCTATTATTTTATTTGCATTGTTTGCACTTGCCCTTATTTTATTAGGCAATTTGTTGCGCAAAAAAATGTTACAACCAATGCACCATCCACCGCATTCGCCATCTAACAAACAACATCGTGCAAAAAAATCGCATACACATAAAAATAGGGCATAAAAAAACCGGGTAAGTGCCCGGTTTTTTGTGGAGTATATTCATTTTATTTCAAGTAACTTCTTACAAACCATGCCCATTTTTCGTGCATTTTCAATAAACCGGTCAGGAAATCAGCATTTCCCAAATCTTTATATTCATCTGAAAATAGCATGATGTCGTTTCGAAGATTCCTTATAATTGTTTCATGATCGCTCAATAAATTTTCTAATTGCTTTTGCTGATTATTGGTATATTCTTCTTCCAATAAACTGGTTAAAGCCAAAAAATCTTTCAACCTTCCTTCTGCATAATGGCCTAACATTCTTATGCGTTCAGCAGTTTCATCAATTACTTCCTCCATTCCGGTGTACATGTCTTCGTAAAACTTATGCATTTCCATAAAGTTGCTGCCCTCAATATTCCAATGGCAATTTCTTACTTTGGTATACAATACAAATTCATCTGCTAAAATTTGATTTAATTTTTGTGCAGCATTTTGCGTATGTTGATCGTTAATTCCAATGTTTGCTTTCATAAAATTTATTTTTGGGTTCCTTACAAATTTACATCATAAATTGTAATAACTTGTTATCACATTGCCATATTTACTAGTATCATCCATTATGGCGAACAAAGTTGGAAGATTGTTTTTGTACTGAACATTTTTTAAAAAAATAATTTTCATATTCCGGTCAAAGCCTTACTTTTGCATCGAAATTAATAAAAATGACTTTTAGTAGTATATACATGCATCATCATACACTGCCTACATTGTAAGCAGATGATGTTTTGTGTTGATACTTTTCATAACATTAGAAGCTTACTCCGGTAAGCTTTTTTTATTTTAAAAAATTTACGGAATTGTGAAAAAAACAATGATATGCAAAACGAAAAATTAAAACTGGCCATTCAAAAAAGCGGAAGATTGCACGATGACTCCATGAAATTATTAAAAGAATGTGGTATTGATATTACCAATGGCGTTAATAAGTTAAAAACCGAAGCAAGTAATTTCCCGATTGAAGTGTTTTTTTTAAGAGATGATGATATTCCACAATACGTGGAAGATACCGTTGCCGATATTGGATTTGTTGGTGAAAATGTGGTGTTCGAGAAAAACAAAAAAGTATCAGTAGTTGAAAAATTAGGGTTTGGGAAATGCCGCCTTTCCATTGCCGTTAAAAAAGGCGATGTATATGCCGGCCCTGAATACCTGCAGGGTAAAAAAATAGCCACCAGTTATCCGGTTTTATTACAAAAATACCTTCAACAAAAAAACATTCAGGCAGAGATTCATGAAATTAGCGGTAGTGTTGAAATTGCACCCGGTATTGGTTTGGCCGATGCTATTTGTGATTTGGTAAGCAGTGGCTCCACATTATTCATGAATGGTTTGGCCGAATCGGAAGTGATCCTCAACTCGCAGGCAGTATTAATTCAAAATGAACAATTACCTATCACCAGGCAACAGTTGCTCAATAAATTAATGTTCCGTATACAAGCTGTAAAAAAAGCAAAGAATAATAAATATGTGTTACTCAATGCACCTAACCATAAGTTAACTGAAATTATTGCATTATTGCCCGGGATGAAAAGCCCTACTGTTTTGCCTTTAGCTGAAGAAGGGTGGAGTAGCGTGCATAGTGTATTAAGTGAAAACCAATTTTGGGATATTATTGAACAATTAAAAAATGCCGGTGCTCAGGGTATTTTAGTGGTGCCAATTGAAAAAATGATTATTTAAATAAAATTCACATGAAAATTTTTGAATATCCTTCTCCTTTAGTTTGGAAAGAACTATTGCAACGTCCTGTTTTTGATAGTTCAGGTTTACAAGCTACAGTGCAAAACATTTTAAAAGAAATACAACGAAATGGAGATGAAGCAGTACGTTCATTTACGCTTTCATTAGATAAAGTTTTATTGAATGATTTTGCAGTTCCTGAATCTGCCATTGTATCTGCCGGTTCAAACATTATCCCTGAACTTAAAAATGCCATTCAGGTTGCTGTTAATAACATTACTTTGTTTCATGAAAAACAATTACAAACAGATGAAAAGATAGAAACCATGCCGGGTATAGTTTGCTGGCGTAAATCCGTACCTATTGAAAAAGTAGGGTTGTATATACCGGGAGGCTCGGCACCATTATTTTCAACATTATTAATGTTAGCCATACCTGCAAAAATTGCAGGATGTAAAGAAGTAATTGTATGTACACCTCCACGTAAAGATGGTACCGTTGATGAAGTGATTTTGTACGCCGCATCTTTGTTAGGTATAAAAACAATTTTCAGTATTGGTGGTGTACAGGCTATTGCTGCTATGGCTTATGGTACTGAAACTATTCCGCAAGTATATAAAATTTTTGGGCCCGGGAATCAGTATGTAACCGCGGCTAAACAGTTCATACAACAAGAAGGTATTGCCATCGATATGCCTGCAGGCCCCAGCGAAGTATGCGTATTGGCCGATGAAACGGCTAATGCTGCCTTTGTTGCGGCCGATTTATTATCGCAGGCTGAACATGGCCCTGACAGCCAGGTGTTGTTGGTTACAACACATGATTCATTAACTAATTTGGTATTAGCGGAAATTGAAAACCAACTAAAGGTTTTACCTCGAAAGGCATTGGCTGAAAAATCATTAACCAATAGTAAATGTATTGTATTGCCGAACATGAAAGAGGCAATTGCATTGGTAAATGCTTATGCCGCCGAGCATTTAATTATTCATTGTAAACAGCCGGAATTGATTGCTGAACAGATTACCAATGCCGGTTCAGTTTTTTTAGGTGCTTATTCTCCTGAAAGTGTGGGTGATTATGCCAGTGGTACCAATCATACCTTACCTACCAACGGTTTCGCCAAAGCGTATAGTGGTGTAAGTGTAGATTCTTTTGTAAAGAAAATTACTTTTCAGCAATTATCACAACAAGGATTAACAAACATAGGAACATCGGTTGCTGTTATGGCAGCGGCAGAAGGGTTAGATGCACACCGCAATGCTGTTCAAATTAGATTAAATACTTTACAATAGTGAAGCAGTTAACAGAAAAATGAAAAAATATGTCATTCTCACTACAACATTTAATTAGAAAAAATATTGCTGATTTGAAGCCATACTCTTCAGCAAGAGATGAATTTAGTGGTGATGCTTCGGTTTTTTTAGATGCTAATGAAAATAGTTTAGGTTCTCCTTTACTGAAATGGTATAACCGTTACCCGGATCCACATCAAAAAAAATTGAAAGTTGCTATAAGTTCCATAAAATCAGTACCAGCCTCACAAATTTTTTTAGGCAATGGAAGTGACGAATGTATTGATGTACTGTATCGAACTTTTTGTGAACCGGGTATTGACAATATTGTTATTTGTCCGCCTACATATGGTATGTATGAAGTTTCGGCTGCTATCAACAATATCGAAATAAGAAAAGCGCCATTAACTGAACACTTTCAGTTAGACACCATTCATTTAGAAAACCTGGCAGACATTCATACTAAAATCATTTGGCTTTGTTCACCCAATAACCCAACCGGTAATTCATTGAACCGGGTTGATATTGAAACCATCCTGAATAATTTTAACGGGATTGTTGTAATAGACGAGGCATATATTAATTTTTCGCGCCAAAAATCTTTTATTCGGGAACTGGGCGATTACCCTAACCTTGTCATTCTTCAAACATTCAGTAAAGCCTGGGGCTTGGCCGGTTTGCGTTTAGGGATGGCATTTGCGCAAGAAGCAATTATTGAAATAATGGATAAGGTAAAACCACCTTATAACATTAATCAGGTAACGCAGGATTTGGTAACAGAAGCATTACAGGAAGTAGGCATGGTGAATGATATGATTAAAGAAATTGTTGCCATGCGTGAAGCTTTGGCTAAAGTATTTCTCCAAATTCCTGTAGTAGAGAAAGTGTATCCATCTGATGCGAATTTTTTATTGGTGCAAGTTAAAAATGCACCATCAGTTTATAACTATTTATTAACAAAAGGCATTGTGGTGCGAGACAGAAGCAATGTGCAGTTGTGTGAAGGTTGTTTACGTATTACCATTGGCACCGAAATAGAAAATACTTTGTTGGTAGATGCGCTTGCAGCAATTGAGTAATATCAAATTATGGGTTCAATACTAAATTGTTTATTTATCTTTAGAACTCAAAAAACTGATGATTATTGTCATCACTCGGCTTTTTGTAGATTTTTGAAAATATTTGAAAAAACATTTGCGTATGAAAAAGTTTTTCTTAACACTGGCAGCAACTATAATATCTGTATTGTTGGTACAGGCACATACTACTGCTAACAATGATTCTACCAAACAAAAATCAACTGTTATTATTCCCGATCCGGGTAATGCCGGTCTCATTTTACCCAAAGGCTTTGGTGCTTTAAAAGTAACCGATGCATATGGTAAACCCCGGCATATAGCTGTTACCCCGGAAGGATATATTTATGTAAAGCTGGCACGTTTATTTAATGGTAAAGGCATTTATTTATTGAAAGATACTAATGGCGATGGAAGGGTAGATGCAGCTACCGGTTTAGGCGATTATATTGGTACCGGTATTGCTTTAAAAAACGGTTATTTATATGCTTCATCCGATGAAAATGTGTATCGGTACAAATTGAATACTCAGCATGAAGTAATAACTCCTAACCAGCCGGAAGAAATAGTACACGGATTATTGAATCGAAGAGAGCATGAATCTAAATCCATCACCTTAGATAATGATGGTAATATATATGTAAATGTTGGTGCTTATTCCAATTCCTGTCAGGTGCAAGATAGAGTAGCAGGTAGTCCGGGTATGAAACCCTGTCCCATTTTAGATTCTGCCGGTGGTATTTGGCAATTTAAAGCTGATCAACCCCATCAAACCTACGGCAGTGGTGTTCATTATGCCAAAGGGTTAAGAAATGTAGTAGGATTAGATTGGAATACACAAACCAATTCATTGTTTGTGATGCAACATGGCCGTGATCAGTTACATGATAACTGGCCGAATCTATACACTGTTCAGCAAAGTGCCGAATTGCCCGCTGAATGCATGTATGAAATACATAAAGGCGATAATGCCGGTTGGCCATATATTTATTATGACCAAATTCAACACAAAAAAATATTAGCACCCGAATATGGTGGAGATGGTAAAAAAACAGCAGGCGAAGATGCCATTAATCCTATAATTGCATTCCCCGGACATTTAGCGCCCGATGGTTTATTGTTTTATACAGGAAATATGTTTCCTGAAAAATACAAGTATGGCGCTTTTATTGCTTTTCATGGTAGTTGGAACAGGGCTCCATTGCCACAAGAAGGTTATTATGTTGTATTTGTGCCTTTTAAAAATGGGAAACCAACCGGAGAATGGGAAGTGTTTGCCAATGGTTTTGCCGGAAAACCACCTATTATTTCAACTCGCAATGCATATCGTCCCTGTGGGTTAGCACAAGGCCCCGATGGCTCATTGTATGTAACAGATGATAATAAAGGAGCAATATACAGAATTATTTATACCGGTAAGTAATTCTAAGCAATCTTTTCAACTCTACGGCTTATTCATTTTTTCCTGCAGAGTATGTTGAAAAACTAATATTAAATAACTCTTTACACGGAAATAAATTTTTAATTCATGCTAAAAAAAATTAGTTTTTTTATCAGTAGTTTCTTTTTGTTGTGGTTAATCGTTGCCGCCATCCCTCCATTTCAAAATACAGGTATCAAAGTATCCATACAAAGAGGCGAAAAAGTATACAATAAGGTTTGTTTGCCCTGCCATATGGCCGATGGGGGTGGCGTACCTAATATGAATCCACCGCTCATCCAAACCTCTTATATTTTGGGGGATAAAACAAAATTAATTTCAATTGTTTTACATGGCATGACCGACAGGGTAGCTATTAATGGTGATTATTATTCCAATAACATGGCACCACATAATGATTTAACTGATCAGCAAATTGCCGATGTACTTACTTTTGCTCGGAATAGTTTTGGGAACAAAGCCAGTGCAGTTATGCCGGTTGAGGTAAAATCAGTTCGATCAAAAAAACAATAATCAAAAAAACTATTTTTAGAATACCTCGCCATTTGCATGAAAAAAGTATTATTTATTGACCGGGATGGAACCATTATCAATGAAGTGCCACCTACTTATCAGATTGACAGTTTTGAAAAACTATGTTTTTACCCAAAAGTTTTTCGTTATTTGGGAATGATTGCTGCTGAATTAGATTTTGAATTAGTGATGGTAACCAACCAGGATGGTCTCGGTACACCTTCTTTTCCTGAAAATACTTTTTGGCCTGTACAAGATTTTATTATGGAATGTTTGGCACAGGAAGGAATTAAATTGACTACAGTACATATTGATAAAAGTTTTCCGGAAGAACATGCACCTACCAGAAAGCCCGATATAGGTATGCTAACTAAGTATATTAATAATGCTGAATACGATTTGGACAACTCATTTGTGATTGGAGATAGAATTACCGATGTACAATTGGCTAAAAATTTAGGTTGTAAAGCTATTTGGCTAAATCAGGATGAATCATTAGGCGGTAAAGAAATTCAAAATGTCATTACTGAATTAGAGCACTCTATTGCGCTGAAAACACTGGATTGGAGTGATATTTATACTTTTTTAAAATTTAAAAGCAGAACGGTTATTCATCAACGCAAAACGAATGAAACCCATGTTTTAATTGAGCTGAATTTGGATGGAATTGGCCACGCTGATATCCATACCGGCATTGGTTTCTTTGATCACATGTTAGATCAGGTAGCCAGACATGGAAAAATGGATTTGAAGATTTTAACCAAAGGCGATTTGAATATTGATGAGCACCATACCATTGAAGATACCGGCATTGCATTAGGCGAAGCATTTGCCCTGGCATTACAGGATAAAAGAGGGATGGAACGGTACGGCTTTGCGTTACCTATGGATGAAGCTTCTGCACAAGTGTTAATTGATTTTGGTGGCAGAAATTGGCTGGTTTGGGATGCTTCATTTCAACGTGAAAAAATAGGTGATATGCCTACTGAGATGTTTTTTCATTTCTTCAAATCGTTTTCAGATGCAGCCAAGTGTAACTTAAATATTTCCTGCAAAGGGGAGAATGAGCATCATAAAATTGAAGCCATTTTTAAAGCATTTGCAAAAGCCATTAAAATGGCCATTAAGCGAGATCCTTTTAGTAATTATTTACCGAGTACCAAGGGGTTATTGTAAAGTGTAATACCTGAACAGATAAAAAGGGCAATACAGTTTAATTATTTATTTTTTTACTATAACAGGTTTGCCATTTATTTTCAACCAAAAATAACCTAACAACATGGCAATAATGGTGGATAGAAGTACAGAGATTTTAGCCACATCCTGCTCTGTTGTTGTTTTAAATGCCAGTGTTGCAATAAAAATACTCATGGTAAACCCTATTCCCGCTAACATACCGGCACCAATCATGTGATACCAGTTAACTTTGGCAGGTAAAACCGCCCAGCCTCGTTTTACAATTAAATAACATACACCACAAATTCCCAATGGTTTTCCAATTACCAAACCTGCAATAATACCCCAGCTTAATGAGCTGTCTAATGCCTCAGTAATTTGACCGGGTAAAATGATAGATGTGTTCGCCAGCGCAAAAATTGGAATGATGAAAAAATAAACCGGAATATGCAGTTTTACTTCAAAATTAATAATGTCTTTTATTGGAATAAAAAATGCAAACAAAACTCCTGCAACGGTTGCATGAATACCGGAATTAAACATAAAATACCATAGTAAAATACCTAGTAGAATGTGTATCCATCCAAATTTTTTGTTGATTCGTTGTAACCACCACAGCAAAACAATCATTATTGCACAAGCCAATAAATAAATTAATTGCAACTTACCGCCGTAAAAAAGTGCAATTACAACAATGGCACCTAAATCATCCATAATAGCTAATGCAGTTAAAAAAATTTTTATATTTACAGGCACCTTGTTGCCCAATAAAGAGGCTATGCCTAATGAAAAAGCAATATCAGTTGCTGTAGGAATAGCCCAACCGCTCATATATGCGGTATCTCTATTAAATTGAATAAATAAAATGGCGGGTACCAGCATACCACCTACTGCACCCAATGAAGGCAATAATGCTTTTCTTAAAGTATTCAATTCTCCCTGTACCACTTCTCTTTTTATTTCCATGCCTGCCAGAAAGAAAAAAAAGGCCATCAATAGATCATTAATGACTAAAATAGGAGAATTGGGCAAATGAATCCCAAATACACTAAAACTGTGCGCTTCAGTATCATTAAAATGCATATGCCATACATGTGC
>JAKAKY010000135.1 GCA_021824365.1 Bacteroidota bacterium
ACAATGGCAGCAGTGAGTATAACAAGTGAACTTAAAAATTTCTGTTTCATATTTATTATTGTTTAACCCGGTTTAATTAATTGATGCCACCAATAAATTCGATACCAATGACGGTTTGATTGTATTGATTTAAAAGTTTTGTGTATTCCTGTTTTACAACAATAGCATTATTGAGTGATTGCGTTAATTCGTAATACCCGATTTCCCCGGCCGCAAAAGCTTTTTGCGCCTGGGTGATGATGAGATTGGCCTGCGGCAATGCCGTATTGCGGTAATAGTTGATTTGAATCCTTTGCTTTTGTAATACACCAAACAATCTTGTCAGTTCTGCCTGCAGGTTATATTGATAATTGTTAAGCTCCGCTTCCCGTCGTACACGGTTTACTTCAGCAGCTTTTACTTTTTCCTTTTGCGCTTTTGCAAATATGGGAATACTCATACCTAAATTGACGCCCTGGAAACGGTGACCCACCCCATAATATTTATCAACTCCATTCATCACGGCTTGATAACCTACTAAAGACTGGTTGAAATAGCCTACCGAGAAATCGGGTTTCAGTCTTGATTTTTCAACACCTTTCTCTTTCTCTGCAATATCAATCTGCTGTTTGATAAACGCAAGTGTGGGGTTGGCAGCAATGGCTGCAGTATCAAAATTTACCTGTATTTGCTTTTCAACAAGTGAAGTGTCGGCAATAGCCGTTACAGAAGAATCTGCAGTAAACACTTTCAGACGGTTTAATTCAATGCGGTAATCTTCTTCTGCATTTCGCAATTGTGCCTTTATCTCATTCACTTTGCTTTCAGCATTGTAATTTTCCAGGGCATTGGTTTCACCCGTTTTGTACCGTAATGCCGATGCCTTCAATACATTTTCGTAAATAGCCAGCAATTCTTTCAGCAACCTTATTTCCTCTATCCAAAAACTTAACTGGTAGTACGATGTTTTTGTATTAGCCGCCAGTTCAGTTTGATAAATTTTCAGTTGTAGCTCACTGCTTTTGATATTTGACTCAGATAGCTTTATAAGACTTTTGAAAAAAGCAGGATTGGGTATGCCCTGATTAATACTGAAATTATTATCATAAGCAACACGACTGTTATACTGGCCAAATGTGAGTCCGAGGTTTGTTTTGCCGTAATCCTTAACTGTTTTTTTCAACTGCTGTTGGTAACCTATGTTCAGCGTTCCTACTTTAACCAAAGGATTATTCTTCATGGCTGATGTAACGGCATCATTAAGATTTATAACTGTTTTTGATTGTTGGGCATTTGCAGCAAATGATGAAGCAATAAACAGGGTAATCAATGAAGCCAGCCCTTTGGTTACAGAGGTCTTTTTAGCCTTTGTTTTTATCTTTTCAAACCAGGTATATAACACAGGTAACACCACTAACGTAAGGAATGTGGCTGTAATTAATCCGCCAATTACAACCGTAGCCAAAGGTTTTTGCACTTCTGCTCCGGAACCTGTGGACAACGCCATTGGCAGGAACCCTAATGACGCAACCGTTGCAGTCATCAACACAGGTCTTAACCTCACCGATGTTCCTTTTAGGATGATTGCATTTATATCTGTCATTCCTTCCTTTTTTAAGCGATTGAACTCACTGATAAGTACAATGCCATTTAATACCGCCACACCAAACAATGCGATAAAGCCAACACCTGCAGAAATGCTGAATGGCATACCGCGAAACCACAGGGCAAATACTCCACCAATTGCACTCATGGGGATAGCAGTGAATATGAGCAAAGAATATTTGATAGAACCAAACGTAAAGAAAAGAAGGAGGAGAATCAATGCTAATGCAACGGGGACGGCAACAGATAATCTTTTGTTAGCTTCTTCGAGGTTTTTAAATTGTCCTCCATAGGTAATGAAATAACCGGGTGGTAATTTAACCTGCTTCTCAATTTTTTCCTGTATCTCTTTTACGACTGATGAAATATCACGGCCTCGAGTATTAAAGCCGACAATGATTCTTCTTTTTGCATCTTCACGTTGTATCTGGTTGGGGCCTAATTGCAAACTAACATCTGCTACCTGTTCCAGGGGAATCTGGTTGCCATCCGGCGCTGCAACAAATAATCCCTTTACATCTTCGATACTTTGGCGATTTGCCTTTTCCAAACGCACTACCATATCAAACCTTTTTTCACCCTCGTAAATAATACCGGCTGACTCACCGGCAAAGGCAGCGCTGACGGTACGGTTCACATCCTCTACATTCAAACCAAACTGTGCAATTTTATCCCTGTTTAGTTTTACTACAATCTGCGGCAATCCTGTAACCTGCTCTACATATAAGTCTTCCGCTCCCTTAACGGTTGGAACAATTGCGGATACCTTTTTAGCCAGATCAGAAAGTACATCCAGGTCTTCGCCGAATATCTTGATGCCAATATCCTGGCGTACGCCGGCAATTAACTCATTAAAACGCATTTGAATCGGTTGCTGAAAACCAAAAGAAACACCTGGAATGCTTTCAAGCTTTTTAGCCATCTTTTCTGCCAGATCTTCGCGGTTTGTGGCAGATGTCCATTCACTTTTGTCTTTTAATATAACCATTAAGTCACAGGCTTCAATCGGCATAGGGTCTGTTGGAATTTCTGATGAACCAATTTTCCCTATAACCTGTTTTACTTCCGGGAAATTTTTTAACAATATGCCAGAAGCCTGGTCTGCCTTATCTATTGTTTGTGATAACGAACTGCCAGTTAATAAACGGGTTTCTACTGAAAAATCGCCTTCTTCTAATGTGGGAATAAATTCCCCACCCAGAGTTTTAAAAATAAGGAGACTGACAACAAACAACCCCACAGCAAGTCCCACTACCAACAATTTCATTTTTAAAGCGCCTTGTATAATGGGAGAATAAAGCCTTTGAAAAAGTTTCATCATTTTGTCTGAAAAGTTTTCTTTATGGCTTATTTTTTTATTGAGAAATAATGCACTCATCATGGGAACATAGGTAAGCGATAGCAGGAATGCCCCGAGAATGGCAAAAGACACAGTCTGGGCCATCGGGCCAAACATTTTTCCTTCGATGCCAACCAGTGCAAGAATAGGCAGGTACACAATTAAGATAATAATTTGTCCAAATGCAGCAGAGTTCATCATTTTACCGGCAGACTTATACACTTCATCATCCAGTTGCTCCTGTGTAAGCCGGGAAATCCGTTTATTCACCAACTGGTGCATAGTCGCCTCCACAATAATTACAGCTCCATCCACAATTAATCCAAAATCAATAGCTCCCAAACTCATCAGGTTACCGGATACGCCAAATATATTCATAAGGGAGATTGCAAAAAGCATGGATAGTGGTATTACTGATGCTACAATCAATCCTGAACGAACATTTCCAAGAAAAAGAACCAGTACAAAAATTACTATCAATGCGCCTTCCATGAGGTTCTTTTTTACCGTATCAATAGCACGTCCTACCAGAGCACTTCGGTCTAAAAAAGGTTCGATTACTACCCCTTCAGGTAAACTTTTTTGAATTTGCACGATCTTATTTTTTACATTGGTTACTACCTCGCTGGAATTAGCTCCTTTTAACATAAGGACAATAGCGCCCACCACTTGTCCTTCGGTATTACGTGTAAGAGCCCCATATTGCGTGGCGTGCCCCAACTGCACTGTGGCTATATCCCTAATCAACACAGGTGCGCCACCGGAAGTACGTTTTACAATGATTTTTTCAATATCAGTAGTTGTTTTAATAAAGCCTTCACTACGTATAAAGTAAGAATTGGGCTTTTTATCTATGTACGCACCGCCTGTATTCTGGTTATTTTTTTCAAGGGCATTAAATACATCCGCTATTGATAAATTATAGCCGCGAAGTTTATCAGAGTTAAGTGCAATTTCATATTGTTTTAAAAGGCCTCCGAAACTGCTTACATCCGCAATACCGGGAGTGCCCAGCAACTGACGACGTACTATCCAGTCCTGAATGGTGCGGAGCGACATGGCATCGTATTTATCCTCGTAGCCTTTTTTGGCATGTAAGACATACTGGTAAATTTCCCCCAGTCCCGAAGATATAGGAGCCATTTCAGGGTTGCCGATTTTATTTGGTATCTGGTTGCGGGCTTCCACCAGTCGCTCACCTACCTGTTGTCTTGCCCAGTAAATATTGGCATCATCATGAAATACAATGGTGACTACGGATAATCCAAATCTCGACATGGAACGGATTTCCTGCACTTTCGGGATAGTGGCCATTGTTTGTTCCACCGGGAAAGAAATCAGCTGTTCTACTTCCTGTGCCGCTAATGAAGGGCTCAGTGTAATTACCTGTACCTGGTTATTGGTAATATCGGGCACGGCATCAATCGGCAGTTTTTTTGCCGAATAAACACCCCATATTATTAAAGCCAGTGTAAAAAGGCCAATGATCAATTTATTTTTTATGGAGAATTGAATGATTTTATTGAGCATAATTCTATTTAAAGTTTTGAAACAAGACGATAATACTTAATCATAATTCCGGCAATAGCCATAAGCATTATTATGCCTAGCACTATCGTTGTAATGATTTTTGTAATCCGCATCCATTTTGGCTTTACGGGATCTTTATTTTGCTGTAAACTGCTTTTTTGCGGGTCGATGACTTTTTTCTTTTAGCCATAACCACTTGGTATCTTAAATGAGAAAATGTAAACAGCAGTGCATGACGCTGCACTGAAAGAAGAGTGTATTATGCGGCTAATTTAGGCGGTTGCCAAATGGAATAGAAGACTTCTGTATTGCAGTCTTCATTATGAAGAGGAAATTTTACTGACTGAAAATATACTTTGTCAGTTTGTACTTTTAATAAAGGAGAGTGAAACGCTGAGGCAGCGCAACAGGAACAATTGCAGAAAGGAGTACAGGCGTCTGAAGAATGTTTATGTCCATGATGATTTGTAGATTCTGAAATTTTTGCCAGGTTCTTTACATTATATTCCCCTCTGTCGCCACATGGAAGGCAGGACAGGTAGAGTAAGAAAATGGCTAAAAATACAAATACAAATTTCATTGGTTGCAAAAATAGGATGTTTTGTTGCAAATTACACACTTGGGCATGCATAATTTAGCAATACAGTTGCAAATCAGCCAGTTAAAACCCTCTTAAGTCCAATTTTATACTTAAAAAAATTAACTGGAATTCCGTTATCATCAAGCTGCGTTTTTATTTCTTTTCGATGTTTATATGTCGTAAAAGTATGATGAAAATAAAAATGGCAAGCACAAAGAAACCAAGAAAAATCCAAAAGATATATCTCAGAATCTTTTGAGTTAAACTTTTGCCCTTAACCTTTTGTTGCTTACTGCTTTTTTTCATATTCTAAGTTAACACAAGAACCGGAATAGTCAATTCCAATATATAGCATTCGTTCAGGTGAAATAAATCTTTTAATCGTACCATATTGGAATTGAAATAAAATTCTGTTGCTGTGTTACTTATTCCAGATGGCCTTTTAATCATACCATATTGGAATTGACATTTTATAACGGTTTAACTTTAGCGGGAACAATTCTTTTAATTGTAATACATACAATTATACAAAATACGATTTTGTATTCGTAACTTCAATAAAATTTTTTAATCATGGAAAACAATCATTCCAATAAATTAGATAATCTGCATCAGCAATCTGTTGAAACTTTTAATGCAATGGTAAAAGAAAAAGAACAACATCTGTCTAAAGAGCAGCAGGATGCCCTACAACATGCCCACCAGGAATGGCAGGTGGCATGGAATAAGTTACTCAATGCATTAATGGTAATTGACAAGCTGGAAATATAATAACTAATAAAAGTTATTATTAACCATTATCTAACCCACCGCCACCATTATCCGGTTTTGGATTGTCATCTTTTTTAAATTCTAATTTGCCAAATTTCCAGGTAAAGTTTAAACCAATGGAGCGGAAAGGGATTTGCCTTAAATTATTGGTGGTGAAATTGGGGCCGGTTAATATGGTACGCTGATCTAAATACTGGCTAAACACATTCACTGCTGTTAAGGCTAAGCTGCCTTTTTTCTTCCAGAATTGTTTGCGTAAAGCAAAACTATAAGTGGTAAAAGAGGGGTATCTTCCCTGTACTTCATTTCTGGCTGAACGAAAATTACCAAATACCTCTGCTGCAACGTCGTGCTTAAACTGATAGCTTGCATTTAAATTAATATGGTAATTAAAACTGTTTGAATTATAGCCGGGATCTAACTCATTAATGGTATTGCGTTCATAAAAAAACATATTGGTACGCAGGTTTAATGCATTCGATACATCAATACTTGCAAATAAATTAACACCCATATTTTTTTCTAACCCGATATTCTGACGGGTGCTGACGGAAACATTGGTAAAAGCAGAATCACCTACTGTGTAATCGGGATAAAATACCACATAAGGCTGTATATCATGGTTAGAAGTACGATAGAATGCCGCTACCATGAACGAACCAATGTTATTGATTTGTTTATTGTAGCTCAGCTCATAACGGTTGCCAATTTGTGGTTGTAAATAGGGATTACCGGTTGAAATATTTTTGGGATCGCTGGTATTCACGAATGGATTTAAATCCTGGTAACTGGGGCGTTCTATACGTTTGGAATAGCTGATTTTTAAAGTTGAATTCCCTGTTAGTTTTCTAATAAAATATAAACCGGGTACAAAAGTGTTATAACCCGGGGTCTTTATCTGTGTAATGGCATTTGAATAATAATCGTTGATTTCTGTTCTTTCATAACGGCCACCCACTTTTGCATCAAACAAAGTTCCAACCGGAAAACTTAACTCGCTATACACAGCATATACCTGCTGATGGTAATTGAGGTGATTAGACTGGGTAGAATCATAATAATAATTACCGGTATTGTTATTCAGTGAAAGAATGGATGCATTGCTGTTAATGCTGGTTAAGGTAACCCTGCCCCCGGCATCAAATTTTATTTTTGAAGTAAAAGGTTGGGTATAATCTACCGTTAACACATGTACGTTATTGGTACCAGGATTATCGTTTTGAGTACCAAAGAATTTGGAATCTGATGGCACATAAAATTGTTCACTGTTAGAATAACCATGATTATGGCCAAAACTGGAATTCAGTGATACATCTAATTCCTGGTCGGGTTTTGCAAATGTTTTTTTGTAATTTAAATTGGCATCTATATTATGAAAATGAAATCCCCCATTTGAGTTGCTGAATGAAGCAATATCTGAAAGCACATTACCGCCATTCATCATATTGGTAGTGGTTTGGGTTTGATTTACAAAGCCGCTACCTGCATAACCAAACAAATTATAATTAACGCCTCCTGAAATATTGTTCATGGAGTCTAATGTCCAGTCAAAACCCAAGCCTGATTGCATACCATGCCGTGTAAATCTGGATGTGCCTGATTGTAATAATGCTACATTGGTTTTATTCAATGTATCAATAGAGTTTCTGTCAACCGTATTGGGTGTGGTAGAACGTAATCTGGTACCACCGCTTACAAAAGCATTTATACCAAAATTCTTCTTTCTTGCCGTTAAGCTGAATGACCCGTTTTGTAATAATGTACCTGCAGTTAAAGAGAGATTACCATTAATACCTTTTGACTGATTGTCTTTTAAAATAATATTGATAATGCCGCCTAAGCCGGAAGCATCATATTTGGCACCGGGATTGGTAATTACTTCTATACTCTTTATTTGGCTGGCAGGAATGGCTTGTAATACATCGGCAATATTGTTACCAAACGCTGTTGATGGGCGACCATTAATTAGGAACTGAATACTGGAACTACCTGCCAACTGCACATTTCCATCCACATCAACCGAAACCATCGGAACTTTTTTTAGTAAATCTGTTGCAACGCCACTTTGAGAAGTAAGATCCTTTTCTGCATTAAAAACCATTTTATCAATTTTGTTCTCAACCAATGGTTTTTTGGCGGTAACGGTTACGTCTTGCAGTACATTTTCTTGTTTTGCCAATGCAATAACGGGCAAATGAACAGACGCATTTTTTTGGACACTTACTGTATTAATGGTATACTCCTGATAACCAAGAGATTGGATCTTAAAAATATAATTACCGGGCGCTAATCCTTTGATGACAAAAGAACCGCTACCATCGGTTATGGTTCCATTGATAACATTTCTGGTACTTTTATTCAATACAGTTACAGTTGCATATTCAATTGGCTGTTTGCTAACAGCATCAATTACTTTTCCGGTTACATTACCGGCTGCATCATCTAAGGCTTGGGCATTTGCTGAAAAAATCAATAAAAAAGCTGAAAAGAGCAATTTATACATCAGTTAAAAAGTTTGGGTGCTAAAGAAGTGGCAAAATTAGCTTTGTAATCTGAAGCAAATCTGTTTTAAAATGTTGTAGCATGTTAAAATGGATGAGTGGTGTGGCTTATTTGATGTATATCAAAAAACTGTGTGTACAAAAACAAAAAGCCATTTCTATCTATATGTGTGAAATGGCTTTTTTAGAA
>JAKAKY010000136.1 GCA_021824365.1 Bacteroidota bacterium
TAAAAGAAAGAACACAAAAGAAGAAATAAAATACCTTTTTATTCTAATAATTAGAAACTGTTGGCAATCATGCTTACAGTCTTTTTTAATTCAACATGGGTAAATCAAATATTTCAATTTAAAAATTGTTGTTATTTTTCCTATATCAAATTTACTTAGGTAATAAAATGAATTAACAGAGTCTTTCCATCAATCATTGTAATTTGTATGTATATTAGCTTTGCATCACAAACAAATAGGTAAGAAGACATGTTTGTATAAATTGAAAAATATGAAACTCATTTTGTTGGCTTTATTTTTTCCATCAGTTTATATTTCTGCGCAACAACGAACGGTAGCTGAATGTACCATCTATTTTCAAAATGTACATGATGCCAATCAGTCTGCCAATGATAATACTGTTTCAAATGAAGTAGTTCATAAAACAGTATATATAAAAGGAAACAACAGTAGAGTAAATGTGGTAAGCCCCTCTTATCAAATCTCTACCATTATAGATCAGTCAACCGGTAAAGTAATTGTTTTAAGAAGTTTTGGCAACAATAAATACATGACTATTTTAACCAAAGCGCAGTGGATAAATGCCAACAAAAAATTTGAAGGGTTACAATTTGTTCCTTTAAACGAAACCAAAAACATATTAGGCTACAATTGTAAAAAAGCACAATTATTACTAAAAGACAGTTCTGTTTATATGCTATACTATGCAACTGCTATTGTACCCTCTGTAAAAGATTTTGAATACGAATTTAAAGATGTGCCCGGTTTTGTATTAGAGTATGAAGCAGTAGATAATAAAAAGAATAAGGTACATTTTGAAGCCACAAAAATCAGTCTTAATCCTGTTTCGCTTTCTGAATTTGAATTACCCACAAAAGGGTATAGAATCATTAGTAATTAGTTAGCTACCGGAGAAGGGGTTTTAAATTTGGGAACATGCACCTTAAATTTATAAGGGAATACATAAGTTGTATTTCCACTTCTGTATTGCATGATGGAATTTATTTCAGTAGCTGAAGCATAATTTTGCGTTTTTAAAATATGCGTACCATTGTATTCCAAGCCCGCTTTAATTAAGGAAAGTGAGAAAGTTTTATGACTGTAAAGGCTTAAATTTTTTAAAGAATATTTGCTGCTGTTTTTCGATTCATCAGTTGTACCACTGAAAGTAAAAGCAGCAACAGCACATTTCGTAACAATGATAAATAGTGTTAGAAAAGCCAGTTTTGATATGAACTGTTTATTAAACATTTACACAAAATTATACTTTTTTTACAATTTTTAACAAATTTCTTTTAATTAATTCGTTTTTAACAATTTTCTTTTCCAAAATAATGCCAAAATTGTAAAACTTTTGCCGTACATTGGATAAACGTTACATCTATGAGAGAGCCATTCTACCACGACGAAGACAGAGATTCATTAAGAGAGTTACTACAACAGTACCAAAACTTAAAAACCGGGCGTAGCCATTCATTTCTGGAAGAAGAGGCATTTGAGAAAATTGTAGACTATTACGATGAAAAAGATGACTTAAACGAGGCTTTTAAGGCGGTAGAAACCGGGTTGGAATTGTATCCTTACTCATCACACCTAATGATTAAAAAGGCTGATTTATTAATTGCCCGCCGAAAATATGCCCAATCTCTTGAATTATTAGAAAAAGCTGAATTATTTGATAGCACGGACATAAATTTATATATTTTAAAAACAGATGCATATCTGGCATTAGATCAACAACCTAAGGCAGTTGAGCTATTAGAAACAGCCCTCCATTTGTTTGAAGGAGAAGAAAGAATTGACTTATTATTTGAACTGGCGGATGTGTATGATGATTATGAAGAATTTGACAAGGTGTTTGATTGTTTGCAATTGATTTTAGAAGATGACCCCAATAATGAGGAGGCATTATATAAAATTTGTTTTTGGACAGATTTTACCGGTAGAAACGAAGAAAGTATCAAAATTCACCAAAAAATTATTGATAATTACCCTTATAATGAAATTGCATGGTTTAATCTGGCAGCAGCTTTTCAGGGCTTAAAGTTATATGAAAAAGCCATAGATGCATACCAATACGCATTAGTAATTGATGAAAAGTTTGAATATGCCTACCGCAATATGGGCGATGCGTATTTGCGGCTACACAAATACAAAGAAGCCATTGAAGCATTAGAAAAAGTATTGGAGCTGGCTCGTCCGGAAGATGTGATTTATGAAGCCATTGGCCATTGTTATCATAAAATGGGCCATACGGCTCAAGCCCGTTTCAACTACAAAAAAGCGGTACATCTAAATACAGAAGATAGTAAACTGCATTTTAAAATTGCCACTACTTATATGCAGGAAGGCCAATGGAATAATGCCATTAAACACTTAGAAAACGCATTACGCATTCAGCGCAATATGGCCGAATATAATTTGGCAATGGGTGAGTGTAAATTGCATCTGCAACATTATAAGGAAGCCCTGTTTTATTTTGGCTATGTGGTAAAACATAAGCCCAAAAAAATTGCCGGTTGGGAAGCATTGATACGTTGTTTGTATATAGCTGGCTATTATGAAGAGGCTGCCGGGCAATGTTTACTGGCCCTGAAAGCAACCGACCAAAAATCTTTGTTTATTTTTTACCAGGCTGCTTGTTCATTTGCATTAAGCAGGGGGAAAGAGGGGCTTTTATACTTGGAAAGTGCTATGGAACAAGCACCACGACAATTAAAAAAATTAATGGATTTAGCGCCCTCATTATTACAGAACGGTAAAGTAATTGACATTATTGCCAGATACAAGAAAGGCAAAAGGTTTTAACTATTCTATTCCCCTTTTTCAATAATTAAAGCAATTCACTTATCCGAATTGCTTTAATTTTGCGCCCAATTAATAACAACCCCATGAATTTTAATTTAACGCAAATTCCCGAAAGAATGAAAAAGCCCCGTAACCATGGCGTTACCATGGTAATGGATAAGGGGCTAAGTATGAATGAAGTAGAAAACTTCCTAAGCGTCGCGGGTCCGCATGTAGATATCGTAAAACTCGGTTTTGGAACTTCGGTAGTAACGCCTAATTTAAAGGCGAAAATAAATTTATACCATCAATACAATATGCCCATCTATTTTGGTGGTACATTATTTGAAGCTTTCTTAATACGTAATCAAATAGACGATTATATTGCTATTTGTAAGGAATACAATATAACTTACATGGAAGTAAGTGATGGTTCTATCACAATTCCACACACGGAAAAATGCGGATATATTGAAAAACTAACAAAATACGGCACGGTATTAAGTGAAGTGGGCAGTAAAGACGCCACCAATATTATGGCGCCTTATAAATGGATTGAATTGATGCGTGCAGAGTTAGAAGCAGGTTCTTCTTATGTAATAGCAGAAGCCCGTGAAGCAGGAAATGTAGGTATTTACAGAGATAGTGGAGAAGTAAGGCAGGGTCTTGTAGCTGAAATTTTAACCCAGATACCCGAAGAGAAAATATTGTGGGAAGCACCTCAGAAAGCACAGCAGTTATACTTTCTTCAGTTATTGGGCTGCAATGTAAACCTTGGTAATATAGCCCCCAATGAGGTAATACCTTTAGAAGCCATGCGTATTGGATTACGCGGTGATACTTTTGATTTATATCGAAACAAATAAATTATCCATTTCAATAGAAAGGTATGATGCGTATATTTGGTTTAATTGGTTTTCCATTATCGCATTCTTTTTCAAAAAAATATTTTGATCAGAAATTTACATCAGAACACATCTCTGATGCAAATTTTTTTCTGTATCCCATTGAAAAAATTGATGGGGTTATTGATTTATTGAATACTGTTCCTGATTTACAAGGGTTGGCCATTACCATTCCTTACAAAAAACAAATTATTTCTTTTTTACATGAGTTAAGTCCTGCTGTGCAAAAAATGAATGCTTGTAATTGTATTCGTATTCAAAACGGGCACCTATGCGGTTTTAATACTGATGTAATTGGATTTAAACAATCTTTTCTTCAAAAAAAAACAGAACATCATGCTAAGGCGCTGATATTGGGAACCGGTGGTGCTGCTGCTGCAGTGGCATTTGTGTTGGATGAACTAAATATACCGTATATATATGTTTCAAGAAAACCATCAGATGCCAATCATAGTATTCATTATGCTGAGATAACTGAACAATTGTTGCAGGAATATACTGTCATCATCAATACTACCCCGTTAGGTACATTCCCCGATGTGCATACTTATCCGCCAATACCTTACCGGTTCTTAAACCAAAAACATTATTTGTTCGATTTAATTTATAACCCTTCTGAAACATTTTTTCTACAAAAGGGCAGGGAACAGGGTTGTATAATACAAAATGGATATAATATGCTGGTGATCCAGGCTGAAGAAAACTGGAGAATATGGAATGCTTAGTAGCTCAGTTTTTCTAATGCTTTTGAAGGAATGGGAGCTAACTTTTTCATAGCATAATTATAACAAAGCATGCCGGTTTTTGCTGTGCCGGCTAATATTAATTCATCTGCAGTTTTAATCGAAATTTTATAAAATAAATCAAACCCCATAGCATCAATTCCGGCGGCAACCACATCAATTTGAATGATATCGCCATAATGCAATTCCTTTTTAAATTCAATAGCCGCATCACGCATAATTAGCCCAACATCTTCCATGTTTAATTCACTATAACCCAACGATAGCAGGTATTCCATTCTTGCCTCCTGCAGTATGGCTAAAAATCTGTCATTGCCTACATGGCCGCCATAATTCATATCGGTAACCCGTATTTTCATTTCTGTTGAGAATGGAAATACATCCGGTAGTTGCAGTTTAATTCTTTCCATGAGGCAAGCTTTCTAAAAAAGCAATCATTTTGGCAAAAGCTTTTTTTCGATGACTAAATTGATTTTTTTCTGTAATGTCCATCTCGGCAAAAGTATGATTACTTCCTGTTGGCACAAATATCGGATCATATCCAAAACCATGAATGCCCTTAGGCTCAAGTGCAATGGTTCCTTCACAAATGCCTTCAAAATAATGTACATGATTGTACATAATTAAACAAATAACTGTTCTGAATCTGGCATTTCTATTGTTTTTTTTAGCCAACTCCAGCAATAGTTTTTCATTGTTTTTTTGAAAATCTCTTTCAATGCCTGCGTATCTGGCACTTTTTACACCGGGTGCACCGTCTAAACTGTCTACTTCTAATCCGGTATCTTCACTAAAACAATTTTCGTATGTTAATGCAAAAATTGTATGCGCTTTTTTGTGTGCATTTTCTTCAAAAGTGTCATAAGGCTCTTCAATGTCAATATTTATTCCTGCTTCATTAAGGCTGATTACTTGATAGGTATTGGGTACTACTTTTTTAATTTCTTCAACTTTATGTTGGTTATTGGTGGCAAATAATAAAGTCTGTGTCATGCACAATTTTAGTTTATGTTAAACAAGTTTTTCAAACTTAACCAAAGTTTTCTTTTTTCTTCTTTTGTTATGTTATTGTCAGGTAAATAGGTGTGCAATGGTTTTGCTGGCAAAAATTTGCATTGGTTGTATGATTGTATCTGATAAGTGGGAATGACGAATGGTAAATCAAGCGATTTCCAATCTGTTAAAAACACAATACAATATTCAGGTTGTAATGCCTCTTGCAGTGTTTTAAATAAGTGTGCATGGGTATATTGATTTATAATGGCTACATCGTCTAAATTTAGCTTACAGGCTAAAAGTATATTGCTTAAAAATTGCAACCATTCTTCTTTGATGAAGGTGGCTGTTTCATCCAAAACCAATATGGTAATTTTCTTTTTATTTTCTCCTAAAAAAAATGCCTTTTCCTTCTCTACAAGGCATGTTGACTCCATTTGTTTTTTGTTGGAAGTGGTATTTGCTTCACTTTTTTCCCGGCTATTCATCAACTCATTGGCATTTTCAGGCTGTTTATTTCTATTTGGATGATCTATTACTACCAATGTATCTTTGTACATTGAAGCTATATAGTCGGCAGGTAGCTGTATTTCTTCAAATTGCATCTCTGATAATTTTTTAAATAAACACTTGTTAGTTTTTTGTTTCTTTGCACCAAAAATATAAAGATATGATAAAGGCATCTGGCTTTCCTGTAACAAAAGTTGCACAAAGCAGGTTAAGCAATTTAAGTTTAGAAAATATCCCGTTTGGAAAGTACTTCTCTGACCATATGTTCATGGCTACTTATAAAAATGGTGACTGGCAGGATCCGCAAATCATTCCCTATCAACCCTTACAAATAGCACCTTCTCTGGCAGCCTTACATTATGGGCAGTCAATATTTGAAGGTATCAAAGCATATAAACATGCTTCCGGCGAAGCCTTTATTTTTAGGCCTTATGAAAATTTTAAACGGTTTAATTTATCGGCTGAGAGAATGTGTATGCCGGAAGTTCCTGAATATATTTTTATGGATGGTATGCGCCAGTTACTGGCTTTAGATCAAGACTGGATTCCGGCAAAAGCCGATCATGCTTTATACATTCGTCCGGTGATGTTCTCAACTGATGTTGCCTTAGGTGTTAAACCCTCTGAGACCTATACTTTTATTATTTTATTAAGCCCTACCGGGCCTTACTATGCCAAACCCATGAAAATTTTTGTGGAAGAAACCTATACACGTGCAGCAAAGGGTGGTGTTGGTTTTTCAAAAAATGCAGGCAATTATGGTGGTAGTATGATGGCTGCCAAAAAAGCCAATGAATTGGGCTATGATCAGGTACTATGGACGGATGCTGTAGAGCATAAATGGTTACAGGAAGTGGGTATGATGAATGTAGTTTTTGTAATTAATAATAAGGCTATTACCCCTTCTTTGGAAGAAGGAACTATTTTAAATGGTGTAACGAGAAATAGTGTTTTAGTATTATTGGAAGAAATGGGAATACCGGTAGAAGAAAGAAAAATTAATATTGATGAAGTGATAGCGGCTTATAAAAATGGCACCTTGCAAGAAGTTTTCGGAACCGGTACCGCGGCCACCATTGCTATGATTAAAGAATTAAGTTATAAAAGTGAACAAATGATATTTGATACTGATAGTTGGAAAATAGCTCCAGCCGTTCGTGAAAAACTGAATCAAATCAGGTATGGGCAGATGGCAGATACCCATGGATGGTTGTATAAAATTTAGTTTTTGAGGGTGTTAACGAAAGCCTTTTAAATAAATTTTATCTTTTACGTTTTTTCTTTTTGGAATTTACGGTAAGGGCTATTACCTTTGCCGTCCTAAAAATTAAATAAAGTAGAATGCCTACTATACAACAATTAGTTAGAAAAGGCCGCGAAATTATCAGGGCTAAAAGTAAGTCAAGAGCATTAGACGCTTGTCCACAACGTCGTGGTGTTTGTACACGTGTGTACACAACAACCCCTAAAAAGCCAAATTCGGCTTTACGTAAAGTGGCTAAAGTGCGTTTAACAAACAAAATTGAAGTAATTGCTTATATCCCGGGTGAAGGGCATAATCTTCAGGAGCACTCTATCGTTTTAATCAGAGGTGGTCGTGTAAAGGATTTGCCCGGTGTTCGTTATCACATTGTAAGAGGTAGTTTAGATACTGCAGGCGTAAAAGATAGAAAGAAGAGCCGTTCTAAATATGGTACCAAGAAAGAAAAAGCAAAAAAATAATTCAGTTAAACAGCTAATTTTTATATAACATGCGTAAAGCACAAGCCAAAAAATTACCCTTAGCACCCGACGGTAGGTTTAATGATAAATTAGTAAGCCGTTTTATCAACAACATTATGTGGGATGGCAAAAAAAGCACTGCAATCAACATCTTCTACGATGCTATTGATAAGGTTTCTAAAATGACTAATGAAGATGGTTATGAAGTATGGAAAAGAGCTTTAGCTAATATTACCCCTGCCGTAGAAGTACGCAGTCGTAGAATTGGTGGTGCTACTTTTCAAATTCCTTCTGAAGTTCGTCCCGACAGAAAAATTTCATTAAGTATTAAATGGATGGTGCGTTATAGTCGTGAAAGAAATGGCAGAACTATGGCCGACAAATTGGCTAACGAAATTGTAGCTGCCAGCAAAGGGGAGGGTGGTGCATTTAAAAAGAAGGAAGATGTGCATAGAATGGCAGAAGCTAACAAAGCTTTCTCACATTTCAAAGTGTAAGCGTAAACAAATTTAAGTATATTGTAAGTATATTGGCTACCTTTTTTAGGTAGCCTTTTTTATGATATACAATTGCGAAAGATAAAATAACTCATCTCCAACCTGGTAATATTTTAGGTACAAAACGTACATTTTTTTTTTACAATTACTTTTCTATAAGTGTTTTAGAATTATAACCGAACAATTTACTATTAAATCTTTGATTAAAAAACTTGTAGAAATTCCTAAATCCCTACCTTTGCCGCCTGAAAAAAAATA
>JAKAKY010000002.1 GCA_021824365.1 Bacteroidota bacterium
GCCAAAAATTTACGTTGTACTTCTTTAATGCCCTCCAAATCAAATTTTAAATTATCCCAGGGTGATGCATTGGTAACTAAATACCAGCGGGTGGCATCGGCACCAAATTGTTCAATGGTTTCAAACGGATTAACCACGTTGCCTAATCGTTTGCTCATTTTGTTGCCGTTCTTATCTAATACCAAACCATTTGATACAACATTTTTATAGGCTACATTATCAAATAACATAACAGCCAGCGCATGCAGCGTATAAAACCATCCGCGGGTTTGGTCTACACCTTCTGCAATAAAATCGGCCGGAAAGGCTGATCCTTTGTCAATCAAATCTTTATTTTCAAACGGATAATGCCATTGCGCATAAGGCATAGCTCCGCTATCAAACCAAACATCCACCAAATCGGGTACCCTTTGCATGGGTTTACCGGATGGGCTTACCAACACAATTTCATCTACATAAGGTTTATGCAAATCTAAAATGCCTTCATGCAGGTAATGTTTATTTACTTCTGCACCTAATACCTCATTGGCTTTTTTAATGGCGGCGTTTAGTTCATCAATTGAACCAATGCAAACTTCTTCAGTCCCATCTTCTGTTCGCCAAATGGGCAGTGGCGTGCCCCAATACCTGCTTCGGCTCAAATTCCAATCTACCATATTTTCTAACCAGTTGCCAAAACGGCCTTCGCCGGTACTTTTGGGTTTCCAGTTAATGGTTTTATTGAGTGCCACCATTCTGTCTTTAACTGCTGTGGTTTTAATAAACCATGCTTCTAACGGATAATACAAAATGGGTTTATCGGTGCGCCAGCAATGGGGATAACTGTGTTCGTATTTTTCTACCTTGAATGCCCTGTTTTCTTTTTTCAATTTTACACAGATATCTACATTCACATCCTGATACTGCGGATCATCGGTATAATTTTTTACATGCCGATTACTGAATTCGCCTAAGCCGTCTACAAATTTACCTTGCCGGTCTACCAGTGTTAAAATGCCGATGCCATATTTTTTACCCACTTTAAAGTCATCAGCGCCAAAAGCAGGAGCAATGTGTACAATACCGGTACCATCATCAGTGGTAACAAAATCACCCAACATTACCCTAAATGGATTACCTCCTGATAAAGCAGGCTGATTGGCCTCATAAGGCATTAATTGCTCGTACCTGCAATTTTCTAATTGGCCGCCTTTGACAACTGCCAATTGTTGCCAGGGAAATATTTTTGACTCAGATGTATAGCTGCTAAAATCTGTATTCTCGGCTTCGGGTTTAAAGTATTTGTGAACCAGATCTTTAGCCAACACTACATTTACAGGCAAATGGGTATAAGGGTTAAACGTTTTAATGAGTACATAATCCACATCAGCACCAACAGCCAATCCCAGATTGGAGGGTAAAGTCCAGGGTGTGGTAGTCCATGCTAA
The DNA here is from genome assembly GCA_021824365.1 of Bacteroidota bacterium. Lineage (GTDB taxonomy): Bacteria > Bacteroidota > Bacteroidia > Chitinophagales > Chitinophagaceae > Hydrotalea. The sequence continues at coordinate 1,428 of JAKAKY010000002.1, forward strand.
AAAGAAGAACTCATCACCATGCAATAAATGGTGTAAAAAAGCAGATTTTTCATCTTGCAAGGCCCTGAACATAGCCACACAACTGGTATCTTTTACATCTTTATAGGTTCCCGGCTGGTTTAATTCATGAGAACTAAGGCCGGTACCGGCGGCTGGTGAATAGGGTTGAATACTCACACTTTGGTAAAGCAGGCCTTTTTGACAGAGTTTCGACAACAACCACCATAAGGTTTCAACATATTTATTATCGAAAGTAACATAGGGGTCATTCAAATCAACCCAATAGCCCATCTTGGTGGTAATTTCATCCCATTTATCCTTATAACGCAATACCGCTTCCCGGCATTTTTGATTGTAGTCTTCAATGGAAATTTTCTTACCAATATCTTCTTTGGTTATACCTAATTCTTTTTCTACACCCAATTCAACCGGCAACCCATGGGTATCCCATCCACCTTTCCGTTTTACCTGAAAGCCCTGCATGGTTTTGTAGCGGCAAACCAAATCTTTTAAAGTTCTGGAAATAACGTGGTGTATTCCGGGCATGCCATTTGCACTGGGTGGCCCTTCATAAAATACGAAAGTTTGAGCACCTTCCCGTAAGGTGATGCTTTTTTCAAATGCCTGTTCCTGCTGCCAACGCTGCAATATTTCTTTTTCAATAGAAGGTAAATGTAATGCCTGAAATTCGCGGTAGATATTGCTCATAAATGCGGTACTATCAATACGGTTTTAAAAGTTGCGAAGGTAAGGATTCTGCACATGTAATGAGAAGATAAACCCTGCCATGGCTTTCTTCCAATTGGGCGGTTGGGGTAAGCACATCTACTTATTATTTCTGGTATACTTTTTTGCCGGCAATATAGGTAGCCAGCACATTTGTTTGCAACACTTTGTTCCAGGGTATTTGCATCAAATCGGCATCTAACACCACAAAATCGGCTTTTTTGCCTGTTTCCAGGCTTCCGGTTTCTTTGTCTAAAAAATCGGCTTTGGCAGCCCAAATGGTCATACCCCGAATGGCTTCCTCCCGGCTTAGGGTATTTTCAGGCAAAAAGCCACCGGAAGGGAAACCCGTGCTATCTACCCTAAACACTGCTGCCAGAAAAGTTTTAAAGGGCGAGATATCTTCTACCGGAAAATCAGTACCCAATGGCAGCCATCCGTTTTGTGCTAATAGTTTTTTATAAGCATAGGTATTATTAAGCCTGGTTTTTCCCAATCGGCTTTCAGCCCAATACATATCGCTGGTGGCATGGGTGGGTTGAACTGAAGGAATGATGGAAGCTGCCCCAAATAAAGCCACATCATCGGGTGCTACCACTTGTGCATGTTCAATGCGCCAACGTCTGTCGTTTTTACCTTTTAAATATTTGTTATACACCTGCAAAATTACCCGGTTACCCGAATCGCCAATGGCATGGGTGCACATTTGAAAATTTGTTTTCGATAAAACCCCGGCCATTGAATCAAAATGGGAAGCATTACTCAATAAAAAACCATACCAACCGGATTTATCTGCATAGGGTTGCAATAAACATGCACCTCTGCTTCCCAAAGCGCCATCGGCATAAAATTTAAAACCATTCACAAACAGTTTATCGGTTTTATAGGGGCCTTTAGGCAAAAAATAATCATAGTTTTCTTTGGCATCACTCAGCATAATGTATAACTGCATGTTTAAAGCGCCTGCTTGTTGAAGGCTATCAATGCGCAATACATCTTTGTAACTCAAGCCACAATCGGTAATGGTAGTTAAGCCCATGGCAAAACAATTTTGCTGGGCGGCCATTAATCTTTCTGCATAGGCTTTAGCAGATAATGGGGGCATTACTGCCAATACCGGTTTTTGGGCATTATCAATTAATACACCAGTTAAGTGGCCTTCAAAAATTTCGAAACTGCCACCCACCATTTTTTGCCCGGCTTTTATGCCTGCCAAATCCATGGCTTTTGCATTCACAATTGCTGCATGGCCATCTACTCTGGCTAAAAAAACAGGCGTAAAAGGGAAAAGCTGATTCAATTTTTCAACCGAATGAGGAAAAACTTTTCCCGGCCATTTGTTTTGGTCCCATCCGCGGCCCAATAACCAGGGTTGGTTGGGATGTTGGGCGGCAAAAGCTTTTAAACGTTCTAATACTTCATCAAAACTTTTGGTATCATGTAAATCGGCCGTAAACAGTTCCTGGCCATAACCCACAAAATGCGCATGTGCATCAATAAAACCGGGGAATATGGTTTTATCTTTTTCATTCAACATTTCATTTGCGCTAAAATGTTGCAGAATGCTATCTTTTTTTCCAATAGCTACAATCTTTCCATTTTGAATGGCCATGGCATTAGCAATATCAAACTGCGCATTAACCGTATAAATATGTGCATTATAAACAATGGTATCTACCTGTTTTTTGGAAGTACAGGCACTAAATAGAAGCAGGATACAACCACTTAAACAGAACTTTCTCATAAGCAAACAATAAAATGTGTGATGAAGATAGTTAATTGTTGGCATTGTAATTTATCCTGGCCATCCGGCCAAACAATGCTGGGGTATGACAATAATCATAGTACACCCTAACTATACGCTTTAGCTTTGTGGAAAATTGAGGTACATGCAGGTTAGTCACCATTTATTAGAAAAATACAATGTTCCTGTTCCCAGGTATACCAGTTACCCAACTGTTCCATTTTGGAATGAAACCATATCAGTACATGCGTGGGAACAATTAGTAAAAGCTGCTTTTAATAAAGATGTATCAGGATTAAGCTTATACATTCATTTGCCTTTTTGCGAATCGTTGTGTACTTATTGTGGTTGCAATAAAAAAATTACTACCAACCATCAGGTTGAGTCTGAATATTTAGCGGCTGTTTTAAAAGAATGGCAATTGTATCTGCAATTATTGCCGGGCAAACCATTGTTGCGTGAATTACATTTAGGCGGTGGCACACCTACTTTTTTTTCGCCGGAAAATTTACACTATTTAATCAGTTTTATTTTGGCAACTGTTGAAGTGCATTCCCAACATGAATTTGGTTTTGAAGGCCACCCGAATAATACTACCCTGCAACATTTAGAAATCCTACATAACCTGGGTTTTAACCGGGTTAGTTTTGGTATTCAGGACCACAACCCTTTGGTACAAAAAATCATTAACCGCATACAACCTATTGAAAATGCAGAACGGGCAGTGAATATGTCGCGCCAAACAGGATATACCTCCGTAAATTTTGATTTGATTTATGGTTTGCCGCGTCAAACCGTTGAAAGTATGCGCACTACCATTGAGCAAACCATTGCTTTACAACCCGACCGAATTGCATTTTATAGTTATGCCCATGTACCCTGGACCAGTAAAGGCCAGCGTTTATTTGATGAACAAGACCTGCCGGATGCCGATACAAAAATGAAATTATACCAATTAGGAAAAGAAATGCTTACGGCTGCCGGGTATATTGATATTGGCATGGACCATTTTGCATTGCCGAATGATGCCCTGTATGTTGCACAACAGGAAAAAAGGTTACACCGAAACTTTATGGGTTATACAACGCAACAAACCAAATACATGATAGGGCTTGGTGTTTCAGCCATTAGCGATATTGGAACAGCATTTACTCAAAACGAAAAAACACTGCACAATTATTATGAAGCAGTTTGCAACAATACATTAGCGGTAACCAAGGGAATTATTTTAACGGAGGAAGACATTCATTTTAAACAATACATATTAGATATCAGCTGCAATGGACAAACCATTTTACAAGATGCAGATAAAGCGATGATTACAAAATTTGTAATTCCTGAAATAGAGATATTGAAGTTAGATGGCTTAGTGGAGTTAGAAGAAAATGTACTAACGGTAACGCCTTTAGGTAAACACTTTATCAGAAATATTTGCAGAGCATTTGATTTGCGATTATTGCGGAATCATATACATGAATCTTCCCACAACCCACAGTTTAGCAAGGCTATTTAGTTAGAACGTTTTAGGAACATCAGGATTGGTGATGATAATAAAATCGGCTTGTTGCTTCCACTCATCCCAATGGTGATGTGTAAATTGTGCATCACTAAAGCAACTGATATTTTTCATTTTTATTTTGGGTGATAAAGTATGCAAACGTGCAAAAGTACCCAATTTGTCATCGCTGTGAAAACGGCCATTCACCTGAAAAATAGTGTAGGATTTATTGTGTTTCCAAAACCGGTAAATACTATTGGACATGGTAGCATCCCATAAATTTTGCGCATCAAACATATTTTGATTGAATTGCGCATGACCACCCATAATATTTTCAAATTTTTGTTGATAGGCAGCCGGAGCTGCACTAAATGGCAATGGCGGAAGATAGGTTTTTGATAATTTATCTAATTTCATTAAGGTTTCAACACCGCTTTGGTGTACCAAACTTACATAACGCCTTGGGGCATTGGCTGCTATAACCGGCAATTGATATTGCTTAGCCGTTTCAACCATCGGTTTATAATCATTGTAATTATTCCACGGCCGTGAATTAGCCAAAAATTGCTTTTCGGTAATAAAGCCTGCAACATACTCATTCAACGGTGCCTGGCAATCGGTTTCAAACATTTCTAATGATAGTGCCACATTTTTCTTTGTTCGCACCAATGCCTTCAACAAAGTATCTTCCAAATAGTGGGCTACAGCATCGTTATGGTCTTCTCCAAAAAATACAACTTGTGTAGTACTCAAAGCGCTGACAAGCTCACTAAAAGTAAGTGTTTTATTTTGGGTAACATCAAAAATAAAATAATTATTTTGCATATTATTTTGAGCAAATAATGTAACAAAGGCAAACAACAACAAAAAGATAAATCCTGATTTTTTGTATAGCATTATTTATTTATTTCGTAACATTTTATAAATTTTAATAGCGCATAACAATACCAAAAGCAATGCCAGCAAAGCAACAAAACCCCATAACAAACTAATACTTTGTTTAACAGTGGCCAAAAAAACAATAGCAAATAAAAACAAAGTAGCTACTTCATTCCAAATGCGTAATTGTTGCGAAGTATATCGGTAAATACCGCGCAATTCCTCACCAACCACTTTTTGCAGCGAAAAATGATATCCATATAATAAAACAACAAAAATTAATTTAACCAACAACCACTGCCCTTCCGGCTTCCATAATACTGCATACCAATTGCTTTCAATTAAAACACTACTTCCCAGTATTAAAGTAATAATGGCAGAAGGCCAGGTAATACCATACCATAAACGCTTCATCATAATAGCAAATTGGTTGCGAAGTATACTGCATTCCGGCTCAGGTTTTCCGCCGGCTTCAGTAGCATAAATAAACAAACGGGGCATATAAAATAAACCCGCAAACCAGGTTACTACAAAAATAATATGCGCAGCTTTCAGATATAAATACATGTTATTAAAGATACGTATTAACTCAACAACATATTCTTCTCACTCATCTTATAATCATTTACCCATTTACTAATGACAGCTATCCAAAGTGGCTGTGTATTTAAGCAGGGAATGGTGGTATAACTTTCACCACCGGCTTCCATAAAACTTTCTTTACCACGTTCCGCAATTTCTTCCAGCGTTTCCAGGCAATCACTCACAAATGCAGGGCAAAGAATCAATAGTTTTTTAATTCCCTGAGCAGGCATTTCTTCCAATCGCTTATCAGTAAAGGGCAGTAACCAACCCTTACCTAAGCGAGATTGAAAAGAAATACTGAATTTTTCTTTAGGTATTTGCAAGGCCTCTGTTACTAATTTAGTAGTTTCAAAAACCTGATGCCGATAACAGGTTTGATGTGCTACAGAAGGCACATTACAACAATCTTTTACCTGCAGGCAATGGAATCCCGTTGTATCACTTTTGCGAATATGACGTTCGGGAATACCATGATAGCTAAATAAAATATGATCGTATTCTTGTTGCAAATAAGGCTGAATACTATTGGCAAGTGCCTGAATATATTCAGGATGATTATAATAAGGTTTAATGGTTTTCAACTTGAATTTGTAGTTCATTTTTTGGTGTACTTCCTTCATATATTCTACTGCAGTTTCATAGCTGCTCATAGCATAATGCGGATACAAAGGAAACAATAATACTTCTTCCAGGTCAGGATTTTGATCTAATAACGATTGATATGCCGCTTCCGGCGAAGGGTTACCATAACGCATAGCAACGGCTACAGGCATTTGAATGTGCTGCTGTACTGCTTCTTTTAATTGTTGGGTTAATACAATCAACGGAGAACCGGCATCGGTCCAAATAGTTTTATAGGCCTCGGCCGATTTAGGCGCCCTGAATGGAACAATAATGCCTTTAATGAGTAACAACCTGAAAAAATAAGGCACATCAATGACCCTTTCATCCATTAAAAATTCCTTTAAATACTTTTGCACATCTTTTACCGAAGTGGAATCCGGCGAGCCCAGATTCATTAAAATAATGCCTTTTTTAGTTGGATGCATAAATAATAAATGTTAGCAAATGTATTATTTCAAAAATTGTTTTAAACAGGTTACAAATATTTTATTACCCCTAACAACGAAACAAAATGAAAATTGGTTTAAAACAACCATAAAAAAACAGTAAAACGGTAAAACGTTTTCAAATACGGTAAAATGACAATTAAATGACAGAGACATGACTTAAGTCATACATTTCTGCCATCCAAGCGGAATACTTTTGCGTTTATAAAAGGAACCATATTAAGACCAGCAGATGATAAACTTATCGAATTTTTTTGCCATTGGTATTAATTACAAAAAAACAGATGCTTCTGTAAGAGGTCTATTCGCCATTGGCCCCGACCAATATGCTGCCATTTTACAAAAAGCACACACCCTTTCTATAAAAGAATTGGTTGTACTCAGTACCTGTAATCGTACTGAAATTTATGGCATTGCCAACCAGGCCTCCGACCTAATTAATTTACTTTGCAGTGAAACGACGGGCTCGAAAGAGGTGTTTTTAGAACGTTGCTACTTAAAAAAAGAAAAAGAAGCAGTAACACATATTTTTTCTGTTGGTGCCGGATTAGATTCGCAAATTTTGGGCGATTATGAAATTGTTGGGCAAATGAAATTGGCCGTTAAGTTTGCAAAAGATCGTGGTTTTGTAGGTTCATTCTTAGAAAGATTATTCAACACGGTATTACAGTCTTCCAAAACCATTAAAAACCAAACCGCTTTAAGTGGTGGAACCGTCTCCGTATCTTTTGCCGCCATTCAATACTTAAAAGAGCATCTTCCTTCTATTCCGCAAAAAAACATGCTATTAATTGGCACGGGTAAGATTGGCAAAAACACCTGTAAAAATTTGATTGATTATTTAGATACCACCAATATTACACTGATTAACAGAACCAACGAAAAAGCTGCCGAGCTGGCTGCTGAATTGGGTATTGGCTCAGCAACTTACCAAACCTTACCTGTTTTAGCTGAAAAAGCAGATGTAATTATTGTAGCTACAAATGCAGAAGCACCTATTTTATATAAAGAAAACTTTATTCAATCGGGTAAAAAAATTCTGATTGATTTGTCTATTCCCCATAATATTCATCCCGACACTGCTCAATTAGCGCATATTTCATTAGTAAACGTAGATGACCTAGCAAAAATTAATGATGCTACTTTACAAAAAAGACAGGCAGAAATTCCGAAAGTATTAAACATTATTCAGGAATTTGAAACTGAGTTTTTTGAGTGGTTAGACAGCAGAAAATTTGTACCCGTTATTAAAGCCGTAAAAAAGAAATTAGAAGACATGAACCACTGTGAAATGTTTAATGCTGTTTATATAGCCAACAGCCACAGTACCAATGCAGATGACGCTGTTCAAAAAGCAGTAAAAAACATGGCAGTTAAATTACGCAACAATTACAAACCGGGTTGTAATTTTATAGAAGCCATCAACGATTTTATCACCATCAGCAGTAACTGATTTTATAGCAATCATGGGAATAATTAAAATTGGAACCAGAGAGAGCCAATTAGCCGTTTGGCAGGCAACATTAGTGCAAACGCTATTAAGCAAACAACATATTCAAAGTGAATTAAAGTATATAAAAAGCGATGGCGATATTGATTTAGTTACTCCACTATATGCCCTTGGTGTACAAGGTGTATTTACCAAAACTTTAGACGCCGCTTTACTAAGCAATAAAATTGATATTGCCGTACACTCTATGAAAGATGTGCCTACGCAATTAGCAAAAGGTATTCTTCAGGCGGCTGTTTTGCCGAGAGCATCATACCAGGATATATTGGTTTTCAAAAAAAATACTGATTTTTTATCAGACCCGCAATCCAATGCAGTTATTGCTACCAGCAGTATCCGCCGAAAAGCACAATGGCTGCACCGTTACCCCAACCATACTATTGAAAATTTGCGTGGTAATGTAAATACCCGTTTACAAAAAGTTGCAGACAATGAATGGCATGGAGCCATATTTGCGGCAGCAGGTTTAGAAAGAATTGCATTACGGCCTGAACAATCTATACACTTAGATTGGATGCTTCCGGCACCAGCACAAGGTGCTATTGTAATTGTATGCCGGGAAAAAGATACGGAAACCTATCAAAAAATAAATCAGTTAAACGATTTTGATACCGACCTTTGCACAAAAATTGAACGCGATTTTTTGCAAACATTAATGGGTGGCTGTTCTACACCCATCAGTGCTTTGGCTACAGTTGAAAGAGATGAAGTTTATTTGAAAGGAAATATTACCAGTCCGGATGGAAAACTTCAATTTTCAATAGAAAAGAAGAAGCCACTTGCCCATGCCGCAACGATAGGGCTTGAAGCCGGAGCAGAACTTTTACAAACCGATGCTAAAAAGATTATAGAATCTATTCATCATGCAAAACAATAATACTATACCGGTTTTATGTACCCGGCCATTAGACCCCATTATTGTAAATAATACCAAAACAAAAGGTATTAGTATAGATTGTATCCCATTTATTGAAACCAGCCCAATTGTAAACGAATCTATTTCACAAACCATTCATGAACTGGCACAAAAAAAAATTACCGCCATTTTTACCAGCATGAATGCGGTTGATGCTGTAACCGCACATTTACCACAAATCCCTAAATGGAATATTTATTGTTTAGGTGGTATTACCAAAGAAAAGGTTATTCATTTTTTTGGCGAAAAATATTTTAAAGGCAGCGCAAAAAGTGCCGGTTTATTAGCTGAAAAAATTATTGAACACCACCCCAATCATGAATTGGTATTTTTTTGTGGAGACCAACGTATGGATGAATTGCCGGAAACCTTAGCCGCTAACCAATTCCCAACACAACAGGTAATTGTGTACCACACCACTCAAACCCCTGTAGAGGTATCAAAAAATTATCAGGGTATTGTTTTTTTTAGCCCAAGTGCTGTACATAGTTTTTTCTCCGTAAATACCATACCGTTAGCCACCGTTTTATTTGCCATTGGTAAAACCACAGCAGCCACCATACAAACCTATGTTCAAAACAAAATAATTACCAGTGAATGGCCCGGAAAAGAACAAATGATAGATGTAGTGATGAATTATTTTAAACCGATTAATATTAAAATATGAGTGAATTAAAAAATGATTTAATTTTAAAAACATTAAAAGGCGAAAAAACGGAACGTACCCCTGTTTGGATGATGCGGCAGGCCGGCAGGTATTTACCACAATACATGGAACTGAGAAATAAATACGGTTTTTTTGAACGTTGCCAAACACCCGAATTAGCCTGCCAAATTACATTACAACCTGTTGATATAATTGGCGTTGATGCAGCTATATTGTTTTCTGATATTTTGGTAGTACCCCAAGCTATGGGTCTTGAAGTGCAATTAATTGAAAGTAAAGGCCCGGTTTTACCCAATCCTATTCAAACGGCCAACGATTTAACCCGCATTCGTGTACCTGATATACAAGAAACCTTAGGATATGTTTGTGAAGCCATTCAACTGATAAAAAAAGAACTCAATGGCCGGGTACCCCTAATTGGTTTTGCCGGTGCACCCTGGACGGTTCTTTGCTATATGGTTCAGGGGAAGGGGTCTAAAACATTTGATGAAGCCAAAGCATTTTGTTACCAACAACCCGAATTGGCACACCAGTTATTACAAATGATTACCGATACCACCATTGCTTATCTGCAAGCTCAAGTAGCTGCCGGTGCCGATACGGTGCAAATATTTGATAGCTGGGGCGGCTTATTGAGTAAAGAAGATTTTGAAACCATTTCATTACCCTATATTCAACAAATTGTTGCAGCCATAAAACCCCATGCCCCGGTAATTGTTTTTGCCAAAGGCGCCTGGTACAGCTTAGCTGAAATGGCGCAAACAGGGGCAGCTGCACTGGGTATTGACTGGTGTACACCACCCGAATTAGCACGACAATTTGCCGGCAGGAACATTGCCTTACAAGGTAATTTCGATCCTGCAAAACTACTATCGCCCATACCGGTTATTAAAAAAGAAGTGAAAGCCATGTTACAGGCTTTTGGAGGCCAACAATATATTGCTAATTTAGGACATGGCATTTTACCCAATGTGCCGGTTGACCATGCAAAAGTATTTGTTGATACGGTTAAAGAATGGCACCCAACCTTTAATTGAATGCAAATGGAAACAGATTTTTTACCAAATACTACCACAAAAACATTTCGAGAAGAATGGATACAATATACTCATACCCTTCAGGATACAATATGCAATGCACTTGAGTTGGCAGATGGCAACGCTGTTTTTATACAAGATGAATGGCAACGTAAGCCCGATGGTACCGGTGGCGGTGGAAAAACGAGAGTAATAGCCAATGGAAATATTTTTGAAAAAGGTGGAGTAAATACCTCTGTAGTATATGGCACCGTTAGTGAACCCATGCGTAAACAATTACAAATGGATGGCGATGAATGGCTTGCCTGCGGTTTAAGCTTAGTGATTCATCCTTATAATCCATTTGTACCTACCATACATTGCAATTACAGATATTTTGAATTGTATGCCAATAATGAAGTAATTAACCGATGGTTTGGCGGTGGAACTGACCTTACACCTTATTACCTGGTTACCGAAGATGCCATTCATTTTCATCAAACATACAAAAACACCTGCGATCAGTTTGATACTACATTCTATCCATTATTTAAAACATCCTGCGATAATTATTTCGTAAACACACACCGTAACAATGAACGGAGAGGCATTGGCGGCATATTTTATGACCACCAAAAACCAACGCCGGAAAAAGATGAACAATTTTGGCTGAATTTAGCAAAAGCTTGTGGTCAGGCATTTTTAGATGCATATTTGCCCATTGTAGAAAAAAGAAAAAACACATCATTTACCGAACAGCACAAATACTGGCAGGAAATAAGGCGTGGCCGTTATGTTGAATTTAATTTATTACACGACCGCGGTACCATATTTGGCTTAAAAACCAATGGAAGAACCGAAAGTATATTAATGAGCCTGCCTCCTACTGTTCGTTTTAACTATAATTACCAACCCGAAGCAGGAACCCCTGAAGCCATTTTATTAGATGCCTGTATGCATCCAAGAGACTGGCTCAAAGAATATCAACCCATTACCGTTGATGAATGGATGCAAAAAACCAATCAATGTTAATGACTAAATTTTTTAATTATGTATTTGCAAAAAAGAAATAGAATATTAAGAAAATCAGCTGCCATCAGAAGTTTAGTTGCTGAAACTGTTTTAACACCCAACGATTTTATTGTGCCCTTATTTATTCAGGAAGGCCAACATCAGAAAACAGAAATCAGTTCAATGCCAGGTTACTTCAGAAACAGTGTAGATATTACTGTTCAGGAAGTAAAAGAATTATATAGATTAGGTATAAAAAGTATTTTGCTTTTTGTAAAAGCCTTAGATGCAACCAAAGACAATGAAGGCAAAGAAGCCTGGAACCCCAACGGTTTAATGCAAAGAAGTATTAAAGCCATTAAAGATGCTGTACCCGAAATGATTGTAATGACAGATGTTGCATTAGATCCTTACTCCATTTATGGCCACGATGGCATTGTAAAAGATGGCGAAATTGTAAATGACGAAACCGTTGAAGCATTAGTAAAAATGAGTGTTAGCCATGCAGTTGCAGGAGCCGATATTGTTGCACCCAGCGATATGATGGATGGCAGAATTGGCGCCATTCGGGAAGCATTGGAAGAAAGCGGCTTTACAAAAACCGGCATAATGAGCTATAGTGCCAAATATGCTTCCTGCTTTTATGGACCATTCAGAGATGCATTAGACAGCGCTCCGGGATTTGGTGATAAAAAAACTTACCAAATGAATTATGCCAATCGATTAGAAGCCATTAATGAAACTTTGCAAGATATAGAAGAGGGGGCAGATATAGTTATGGTAAAACCGGCTATGGCTTATCTAGATATTATTCGTGAAGTAAAAAATAATGTAACCATTCCGGTAAGTGCCTACCATGTTAGCGGCGAATATGCCATGATAAAAGCTGCTGCAGAACGTGGATGGCTTGACGAAAATAAAGCGATTATTGAAAGCCTGACTTCTATTAAAAGAGCCGGGGCCGATTTAATTGCTACCTATTTTGCCAAACAGGCAGTGCTATTATTGAACCAATAGCATGCACATTTTATTGTTTCATTTAAATGTATTTGTATGTATATTATAGATATAATCTACAAAGTATCCACAACCCTGATTGACCAGCATATGGAAGCACATATTGCTTTTCTGGAAAAACATTATCATTCCGGCAATTTTATTGCCTCCGGCAAAAAAGAACCTCGCACCGGCGGAATTATTTTAGCCATTGCAGAAAACAAAAAAATAATCGAACAAATCATGGCTCAGGATCCATTTTATATAAACCAATTGGCTGATTGGAACATAATAGAATTTAAACCTACTAAATCAATAAAAGCATTTACTGCTTTACTGGAAGGATGTGCATAACCCAATATGGTGGCAATAACTAATTATAAATTATCATTTTTATGCAGATAGAAAACAGTCGGCGTTTATTTGAACGTGCACAACAAACCATACCCGGTGGTGTCAACTCTCCGGTAAGGGCTTTTAAAAGTGTGGGAGGTACGCCTTTATTTATCAAAAAAGCAAAAGGCGCCTATCTGTTTGATGAAGACAATCATCAGTATATTGATTACATTGCTTCATGGGGGCCCATGATATTAGGACATGCTTATGATCCGGTTATCAAAGCCATACAAGAAAAAGCTGCAGACTCAACTTCGTTTGGCACACCTACTGCATTAGAAATTGAAATGGCCGAACTGATTACATGTATGGCACCGAATGTTGATTTAATTAGAATGGTGAGCAGCGGTACAGAAGCCTGCATGAGTGCACTCCGGTTAGCCAGAGGGTATACCGGCAAAAATAAATTCATCAAATTTGAAGGGAATTATCACGGACACGCAGATGCATTTTTAGTGAAAGCAGGAAGCGGTGTAGCCACTTTCGATATTCAAACTGTAGCGGGTATCCCTGCAGGGGTAAGTGCCGATACCTTAACCTGCGCTTACAACGATTTAAATGCCGTAGAAAAATTAGTAGCGGCACATCCCAATGAAATAGCCGCCATTATTGTTGAACCTGTTGCAGGTAATATGGGCTGCATTATTCCTGAAAACGGATTCCTGGAAGGCTTACGAAAAATTTGTACCCATAACCATATTATACTCATTTTTGATGAAGTAATGACCGGATTCAGGCTGGCAGCAGGTGGTGCACAAGAACGGTTAAGCATTGACGCCGACCTGATTACATATGGAAAAGTAATTGGAGCCGGAATGCCGGTAGGTGCATTTGGTGGTAAAAAAGAAATGATGCAACATATTGCCCCATTAGGAAATGTATATCAGGCAGGTACTTTAAGCGGCAATCCAATTGCCATGATTGCAGGCTACACTTTATTGAATGAATTGAAGAACAATCCTTCCATTTATCAGGAATTAGATGATAAAACCGCCTATTTACATAATGGACTATATCAAGTATTTACAGCGGCTAACATACCATTTACCATAAACCGTTTGGGCTCTATGATTAGCGTACATTTTAGCAGTGTACCTGTTACCAATTTTGGAACAGCCGCAGCAGCCAATAACAACCTGTTTAAGCAATACTTTCATGCCATGCTTAAAAGAGGCATTTATTTACCCCCCTCACCATTTGAAAGTTGGTTTTTGAATAATGCGCTCACTTACGCCGATTTAGATGCTACTATTCAGGCCAGCAAAGAAAGTTTACAGGAATTAGTGTAACTGAAAAACTATAAAAAAAGCAATCCTGAAAAATGGATTGCTTTTTCATTAAAACAGGGGTATATCATTTACTTTAATAAATCACAAGGTTTTAAACCGGTATGTTTTTTAAAAGCAGCAGAAAAATGCGAAATAGAAGAATAGCCCAACAAAGCTGAAACATCCGTTACGCTTAATCCTTTTTCGTATAAAAGGTATTTAGCATGTTCCATTCTTTGCTGCTGATAAAAATCAAAAATGGTGGTGCCAAAAATTTCTTTAAACCCTTTTTTCAGGTAGCATTCATTCATGGCTACTTTACGACTTAATTCTTTAATCGTAACAGGATTTCCAATATGTTGCAATAAAAGATCACGTGCCTGATAAATTTGTTCCTTACTGCGTTGATCCGATAAAAACTTACAGGAAAAACCTTCCTCTTTTTCGTCCACCAAACAATCTAAGCTATACAACAACAATTCATGAATTTTGGCATTCACAAATATATTTTCCAAAGCTCCTATATAACTGTGGTTTAATAAACCATCCAGAATATTTCGCTTCTTATTACAAACGGTAAAAATTTTTGTAAAGGCATGCGGATGTTTAAAAGCCAAAACCTCATCTTTCCGGTTGTTTAACTTTACATTATGAGTGAACTGATACAAAAAGCCGGCAGTAAAATGAAAAGTAAATACATCTACTGTTTGAATTTTACCATCACAATTTTCGGTAGGTAATTGTTGACAAAATGAACAGCTTCTTTCTTCACAATAACGATTACCGGTTGTACAAAATCTTAATTCCAGATAATTTTTTTCGGGCTTTACCTCATCGTAATGATATACCATCATACCCGTATCTTCAGCTACCCAGGGGTGTTGTGCATAATATCTTCTAATATCATATTGAATTGAACCCGGAATATGCTGCGCTTTCTGGTACAATAAATTCATACTTGGCTCTATGCCATTTTTGTGCGCCACCTTCAATATATCTAAAATCTGCATCATATTATTGCAAAAGTATGTATATACATTGAAAATTCAGTCACAAAACTGTCAAACGATGCTTTCAATAAAAAGCTGACATTTTGATCATTTTATCAACAAAAAAGCTACTTGCAGCTACTATCTAAAACTAAGAGGCAAATAGTGGATAAATACCTGCGTTTTATAGCATTTTAGGCTTTAAATTCGTTATCTTCGCCCACCCCCGAAATATTCGCATAAACACAATAGTCATTAGATATTTATGAGTGAAACACAGCAAACCATTACAGATGCCCAAAATAAAAATTACGGCGCAGATAGCATACAGGTTTTAGAAGGTTTAGAAGCGGTTAGAAAAAGGCCTGCCATGTACATTGGCGATATTGGCGTAAAAGGCCTGCATCACTTAGTATATGAAGTAGTAGATAACTCTATAGACGAAGCATTAGCAGGTTACTGCAAAAACATTGAAGTAACCATTCATGAAGATAATTCCATTAGTGTTAAAGATGATGGTCGCGGTATTCCTACTGCTATGCATACCAAAGAAAAACGGAGTGCATTAGAAGTTGTAATGACTGTATTACATGCCGGTGGAAAATTTGACAAAAACACTTACAAAGTTTCCGGTGGGTTACATGGTGTTGGGGTAAGTTGCGTAAACGCATTAAGCGCTAAACTCATTGTAACCGTTCAGCGAGAAGGTAAAATATTTGAACAGGAATATAAAATTGGTATTCCGCAATATCCTGTAAGAGAAATTGGTGTTAGTGATAAAACCGGCACCAATGTGCATTTTTGGCCCGATTTAACCATTTTTCAGGAATCTGTTTACAAAAGAGAGATTTTAGAAAGCCGCTTACGCGAATTAGCCTTCTTAAACAGAAGAATCAGCATTACACTGAACGATTTAAGAGAAAAAAATGAAGATGGCTCTTATTACGCTAAAAATTTTTACAGTGAAGGTGGCATTGTAGAATTTGTTGAAATGCTGGATGAAATTGGAAAAAGAAGCCCGCTTATTTCCAAAACATTGTTTTTTGAAGGGCATGATGAAGCAACGAATGTGGCCGTTGAAGTGGCAATGACCTACAACAATGATTTTAAAGAACACATTTTTTCATACGTTAATAACATCAATACTATTGAAGGTGGTACGCATGTAACCGGATTCAGGCAAGCTTTAACACGTGTGTTTAAAAGTTATGGCGACAAAGAGGGTTTATTTGAAAAAGCCAAAGTAGAGGTAGAAGGAGATGATTTTAGAGAAGGTTTAAGTGCCATTATTTCCGTAAAAGTACCTGAACCCCAGTTTGAAGGACAAACCAAAACAAAATTAGGTAATAGTGAGGTTTCGGGAATTGTTCAAACTACAGTAGCCAAAGCCTTACAAGCTTATTTAGAAGAAAATCCGAGGGAAGCAAAAAATGTAGTTTCAAAAATTATTTTGGCTGCACAAGCAAGGGTTGCCGCCAAAAAAGCACGTGATATGGTACAACGCAAAACAGTTTTAAGCGGAGGCGGATTACCCGGAAAATTAGCAGACTGCTCTGAACGCGACCCTGAAAAATGTGAATTGTACCTGGTGGAGGGAGATTCTGCCGGTGGCACTGCCAAACAGGGGCGCGACAGGAGTTACCAGGCCATTTTACCCTTACGTGGTAAAATTTTGAACGTTGAAAAAGCAATGGAACATAAAATTTATGAAAATGAAGAAATTCGAAACATGTATACAGCTTTGGGCGTAACCGTTGGCACACCTGAAGATCCCAAACAATTAAACCTCTCCAAGCTCCGTTATCATAAATTGATTATTATGACCGATGCGGATGTTGATGGTTCGCACATTGCAACACTTATTTTAACCTTTGTGTATAGGTACATGAAAGAGTTAGTAGAACATGGTTACGTATATATTGCACAACCACCCTTATACCTCATTAAAAAAGGAAAAGAACAGGCCTATGCTTATAATGAAGAACAACGCAAAGCCTGGATTGAAAAATTAGGTGGTGGTAAAGAAGATAGTGTAACTATTCAACGCTACAAAGGTTTAGGTGAAATGAATGCTGAACAATTGTGGGAAACAACGATGGATCCCAGCCGCCGTACACTCAAAAAAGTTACCATTGAAAGTGCTGCTGAAGCTGACAGAATATTCAGTATGTTAATGGGCGATGAAGTAGCACCCAGAAGAGATTTTATTGAAACTCATGCACGTTATGCACGTATTGATGCATAAATTGGTGTTTTTTATAAAATATTGCGTGTTTTAAGCGCTAACAAGTTTCACAAACCAAAAAATAATTGTAGTTTGTGATAGCAGAAACAAAACTTATTTACTCATCCATTCTCATTTTTTGAGAATACTAAAACAAAAAACAATGGATACTTCTAAAATGATTAAAGCATATTGCTTAAAAACAAAAGAAAAAAATGTTCCGATGCACGATGCCGTAATTACTAAAACTGCCAGAGGTGGCTACATGGCCAGCGGCAATGATGGTAAAGGCAATAAAATGGCTGCCATATTGAGTGAGGCAAAAGCTTTACAAGCTATTGCAGATGGTGTTGCTAAAAAAGGATTTTAGTACTATTAAAAATTACATTACTCTTTACATAAAAGGGCAGCCTTCTGGAAAGAAAGCTGCTTTTTTTAACCTTTCAAAACTAAAACGGAAATCATTTACCCGTTTTTCGGGTTATTTTATTCATTATATCTGTACCTGATACATGCCAATTGGTTGTTTTTTTGATATTCGGCAGACCATAGCGTTTCATCGTTTTTTAATAAAATACAATTCGCAAATATATCTGCTGTTTTATTGCTAATACTGCCAACAACAACAGGATCTATATTGATTCCCCTAAAATCAAAATACGCAGGGCTCCAATTTCTGTAGAGGCTGAGTTGCTCATAATACGGTTAACCGGTAACATTCATTTTTAAAACCGCATCAACCCCTAACATTTTGGCCAACATATCAGGGTCAGTATTAAAAGCATTGTTTGCTGATAATCCTGCTGCACGTAATGACCATTGGTTTTATTTAGCGGTAGCTGCATTTCTACTAACTATGGGCTTATGTGTGCTACAACCAGATAGCAGCGCTATTACACAAACAATGAGCATTGTAATTTTAAAATTCATGCAGGGTATTTTCTGCAAAAATGAAATGATATGACTAATCAAATTTGCATGAACGGATGAAGGGATGTTTTCTTATATAAATGGAGTTAAGAAAAATATAATTAAAAAAAAATTATGCTACACTTGTGGGAAGCGTAACGGTCTGCATTTTTTGTAAGAAACGTAACATAGCCTGCATAGAATTAACATCATCCACCACTAATAAAAAATTTTTACCTGCCTGTTTTAGTCTGGCTTTATTGGTGCCGATTTGTAAATAGTTTAAAATATTTTTAAATAATTCAGATTCAAAATAAGGGGATTCTGGTTTATTGATGAAATAGCAACGCAGAACATTATCTTTCAACGTCATTTTTTCAAAACCCAATGCAACACCGGCCCATCGTGCTCTAACGGTATCAAATAAATCAGTTACCTGTGAAGGCAGGTTTCCAAAACGGTCTTCCATTTCTGTTTTAAACGCTGTTAAATCAGCCTCTGTTTCACAATTATCCAAACGGGTATATAATGAAAGGCGTTCTGTAATATTCGAAACATAATCATCCGGTATCAGTATTTCCAAATCAGTATCAATAGTGCAATCGCTTACATAGTCATCCTGCTGAGCAATTTCTTCTTTAAACAAATCTTTAAAATTACTACGTTTCAATTCACGCATGGCTTCATCTAAAATTTTCTGGTACATTTCAAATCCAATTTCTGCCATAAATCCACTTTGCTCACCACCTAACATATTACCGGCACCACGAATATCTAAATCACGCATGGCAATTTGAAAACCACTGCCTAAATCGCTAAACTGTTCCAGCGTTTGTAACCTTTTTCTTGAATCGGTAGGCAAGGTAGCCATGGGTGGTGCTAACAAATAGCAAAAAGCTTTTTTATTACTCCGCCCTACCCTGCCACGTAGTTGATGCAAATCGCTCAATCCAAAATGATATGCATTATTGATGATAATGGTATTTACGTTGGGTATATCAACACCGCTCTCTACAATATTGGTACAAACTAAAACATCATATTTCTTATCAATAAAATCAAGAATGCGTTTTTCTAATTCATGCCCTTCTAATTGTCCGTGTGCATATCCAATACTCAAATCGGGGCAGGAAGCCTGAATCAATGCTGTCATTTCAGAAAGGCCCTGAACCCGGTTGTGTATAAAAAAAACCTGACCGCCCCGTTCGGTTTCAAAGTAAATAGCATCTCTAATAAAATCCTGATCAAATACATGCACTTCAGTTTGAATGGGTTGGCGATTGGGTGGCGGGGTATTAATCACACTTAAATCACGTGCCCCCATTAGCGAAAACTGCAATGTTCGCGGAATGGGTGTTGCCGTAAGTGTTAAACAATCCACATTTGTTTTCAGGGTTTTTAATTTTTCCTTATGCCCTACGCCAAATTTTTGTTCTTCATCAATTACCAATAAACCCAAATCTTTAAATTGAACATCTTTACTCAATATGGCATGTGTACCAATTAATATATCTACTTTACCTTCTGCTACACGTTGAAGCGTTTCCTTTTTTTCTTTGGATGATTTAAACCGATTAATAAAATCGATGGTAACCGGAAAATCTTTCAAACGTTCTTTAAAGGTTTTATAATGTTGAAAAGCCAGGATGGTGGTGGGCACTAAAACAGCGGCTTGTTTACCATCAACACAACTTTTAAATGCAGCCCGAATAGCTACTTCTGTTTTACCAAATCCAACATCGCCACATACCAAACGATCCATTGGGCTGGCGCCTTCCATATCTTTTTTTACATCGGCTGTTACTTTACTTTGGTCGGGGGTATCTTCATAAATAAATGATGCTTCTAACTCTGTGTTCAAATAATTATCGGGAGAATGTTCAAAGCCCTGACGTACTTTTCTTTCAGCATATAAACTAATTAAATCGAATGCCAGCTCTTTTACTTTGGTTTTTGTTTTTTCTTTTAATTTATTCCAAACATCACTACCCAGTTTATTTATTTTTGGAATAGTACCCTCTTTACCCGTGAACTTTGAAATTTTATGTAAAGAATTAATATTCACATATAAAATATCATTATCCTTGTATATAATTCTAACAGCTTCCTGCCATTTACCGTTCACTTCAATTTTTTGCAAGCCGCTAAACGTACCCACACCATGATCAATATGTGTTACATAATCGCCCGGCTGTAGCTCACGTAAAATTTTTAAGGTAAGTGCTTTGCTTTTACTATAAGCTTGTTTTATTTTGTATTTATGGTATCGTTGAAATATTTGATGATCGGTATAACAAACTACTTTTAATTCATGATCTATAAACCCTTCATGAATACTAATAGGAACAGGCACAAATTTTATTTTGGAAGAGAGATCAGAAAAAATACTATGCAACCGTTCTAATTGTTTTGTCTGATCAGAGAAAATGTAAATGGTATATCCTTCAGTTTCAAAAGCAGAAAGGTTTTGCATCAGTAAATTAAACTGACGGTTAAAAGAAGGTTGCGCTTCTGTTTTAAAAGGGATGGTTGTTGTTGCAAAATGAGGGGCATAGCCAAACTCAATAATATGCCGATATTGAATTTGACGGGTAATGGTAGCAGCAGGTGTAAAATCATTTAAGCCAATTGATTTTAAAATTTTGGTATCATCTTCATCTACTTCCTGCACAAATGCATCGTCGTTATTTTTTTGTAGAAATTGGCCTAATTCTTCTTCATGCACTTCCAGTTTATTTAAAATAACGTCCCAGTCTTTTAACCAAAAAAGAGTATTTTCATTCAAAAAATCGAACAAAGAAATTTTTTCACCTTCGTCAAATTGTGTTTCAATATTGGGTATAATACTAACCTGTAATAATTTACGTTCACTCAATTGCGTTTCGGGGTCAAAAATCCGAATACTGTCTACTTCATTGCCAAACAACTCAATTCTGTATGGTTTTTCATTACCATATGAATAAATATCCAAAATACCACCGCGCAAGGCAAATTGACCGGGTTCATACACAAAATCGGTGTGCACAAAACCATACATCACCAACAATTCCATTAAGCTGTCGGGCTGAATGGTATCATTTGTTTTAATAGATATGGTATTGTTATTGAGTGTTTTGGATTGTACCACCTTTTCGGCCAAAGCCTCCGGATAGGTAACAATAATTTTTTTGTTGCCGCCTGCAGATAATCGGGTTAACATTTCTGTTCGCAACATTACGTGCGAGGCGTTCAATAACCTGAAATTCTTTCTAACTTTAAAAGAAGAAGGAAAATAAAAAACATCTAAAGCATTGGTCAAGCTTTCAATAGCATTTAAAAAATAGGCTGCATCTTCCGCATCATTCAATACAATCAAATGATTGTACTTTTCAAGTTGAGCATGTTGGTATAATGCGCTGATAATACACTCAGGGCTACTGCCATACAATTCTGAAAGATAGATCTTCTGTGCTTGTACAGCTGGGTCAATAAGCATCCTTTCCAACAGTTTTTTTGCCTGGGGGGTATTTCTAAATTGATCCAAAAGCACTCCTATATTCATACAAACAGGGTGCAAAGGTATAATTTTAAAGCGGCTATACTCCTAAAAAGGAAAAGAAAAATGTTTACAAAACTTCTAATAAACAGCGTTATGGCTAATTTGTATGGCAATGTTGGTTACAGAATCTTTTAAAACATTTACGCGTTGAATATTGTTTTTTTCATCATAACTATTAGCATAATAATATCCATCCACTTTTGTAAACAACGAATAACTGCCAACAGGTAAAGCAATGACAAAAGCACCTTTTGCATCTGATACAGTTGAATCAACCAGGCGGGTACGGATAGCCGTATACATGGGTGATTCGTTGATGCGAATCACATCTTTTATATTGGTTAGTTTGTATATATAAATAGTAGACGAAAAAGGTTGAGGTTTTGGGCTTGGCGCATTAGGAGCAGGCATTTGATTACCGGCAACCAAAAAAACATAACCGGAAATGCCCTGTTTAATTTTTTTATTAGATATTGCTTTCTTTTCAAACAAACACGCTGAAAAAATGACACTAAAGCCAACCAGCAGAAAAAGATTTTTATACATAAAGCATTTTGAATGTTTAAAGTATCTAATTTAGTAAAAATAAGCTGTTCACCCAACAACACTGTACTATGCTCAAAAAATTACACCTTGCTATTGTTTTAACGCTAAGTGTTGGCAGTATTTTGGCACAAAATACCCGTTCGCCACAAGAATATCAAAAATTATCAGATGCCATTCGTGTTTCTCAAAACAATAATTTTCAAAGGGCACTACAATTAGCAAAACAAGAGGGTTGGTTTATCAGGCGGGTTACACCAACAGGAAAGGTGATTGCATTAGCAGGCGTTGATGAAAAAGATAACCCATTATACCTAAGTACCTTCAATAATACCACCGCTGCTGCCACCACCAATGCCAGCCAGCTTTGGCCGGGCGGAAGTTCAAATTTAAACCTTTCCGGCTCATCTAATAGCGTAGCAGGGAAATTAGCTATGTGGGATGGTGGCACTCCTTTGCCCAATCATGTTGAGTTAATCGGACGAATTGTAAATCCTGATTCAGCAGCAGTAAGCGACCATGCTACCCATGTTGCCGGTACTTTAGTTGCCTCCGGCGTTAACCCCATTGCTAAAGGGATGGCTTTTAATGCCCAAAAATTAATTGCATACGACTTTAATAACGATCAGGCTGAAATGATGGCAGCCTCTCCAAACTTGTTGCTTTCTAACCACTCATATGGATTTTTGGCTGGCTGGAATTATGATGGTACCAATTGGAGTTGGTATGGTGATACCACCATTAGCACCAGTAAGTCTTATGGATTTGGGTATTATGACCAAAGTGCACAAATGTTTGATTCCATAGCTTATAATGCCCCCAATTACTTAATCAGTATGTCGGCAGGAAACTCCAGGAACTCAAACGGGCCGGCAGTAAGTTCAAAATATTTGTATAATGGTAATAGTAACAAATCTATTTACAGAACAGCTTCCATCCCTAATAACCCCGATTATGGCTCCATTGCTTATACACAGGATGCTAAAAATATTTTAGTTATAGGTGCGGTAAATGGAATTCCGCTTGGTTATAATTACCCTGGTGATGTGGTAATGAGCAGTTTCAGCGTATGGGGACCCACCAGCGATGGAAGAATTAAGCCCGATGTGGTGGCCGATGGGGTAAATGTAACTTCCAGTTGGGGCACTTCTACCACAGCTTATAAAACAGAAAGTGGAACTTCAATGGCAGCACCAAATGCCACCGGCTCATTATATCTGGTTCAGGAATATTATAACAAATTGCACCCAGGTAGTTTTATGCGCTCGGCTACTTTAAGAGGATTGGCCATACATACGGCTAATCAAGCCGGTACAGCACCGGGACCTAGTTATCAATTTGGATGGGGATTGTTGAATGTACTGAAAGCATCCGCAGTTATTACCTCTTCCTATAACCATGTTTCAGATACCATTATTGAAAAAACATTGAGCAATACTGTACCCTATACCATGAATGTGGTTGCATCGGGCAAAGGGCCTTTGGTAGCTACTCTAACCTGGTTAGACCCCCCTATTGCACCACTTCCCCCCTCTAACTCAGTAAACAACACTACCCCTCGTTTAATAAACGATATAGACATACGCATTACCAATGGCAGTAATGTATATAAACCCTGGATTTTAAACCCTGCCATTCCCAGTGGACCGGCCGTTAAAGGCGATAACTATTTAGATAATGTTGAAAAAATTAATGTGGATAGTGCTGTGCCCGGCCAGTTGTATACCATTAGCATTACCAATAAAGGTAATTTACAAAGAGGCACCCAGGCGTTTTCATTAATTGTGAGTGGCATTGGCGGAACTACCTATTGTAGTTCAGGTGCTATCAACAACACCGGTACCAGAATTGATAGTGTAGCTTTTGCAGGCATTACGAATAAAAACACAACAACCAATACCACCTATAGCAACTTTACCAATATTACCGGCAAAATACAATCCAATCAAACCTTGCCTTTCACCATTGTATTAAATAGTTCAGATGCTACCAATAATCCCAAAGTGGTGAAAGTGTATATTGATTATAATAGTAATGGCAGTTTTTCTGATCCGGGCGAACAAGTGGCCACCATTGTGGCTACCGGAAATGGCACTTATACCACTAACATTACTACACCTGGAAATTTACCTGTAAATAATTTAACCCTGATGCGCATTGTTACCGTTGAAACAACAGACTCTTCAATTGTACAACCTTGTGGTAATTATGGTTACGGAGAAACAGAAGATTACCGTATACAGATTATTGCACCTTCCAATAACTTAACATTAGCAGGTATTCTTACCCCTTCTGCCGGATCCTGTGCTGCAAACAATCAGTATTTAACTGTTCAAATATTAAACAAAGGAAGTGTTAGTGCTACTAATTTTACATTGAATGCCACCGTTAGCAATGGGGCTGCCGTTATTACCAATTTAACCGGTTTGTATACATTAACACTGGCTGCAGGCGGAACCGATACTTATATATTTCAAACACCATTTAGCACAGTTGCAGGAAATAATTATACCATCATGGCAAAAATTAATTATGCTGCCGATCAGGACACAACTGACAATACAAAAATCGCTACTATTGCTATTGCCAATGCACCTGCCGCTCCTCAAGGCACAGCAACTATTTGTGGTAGTAATACCGCTTATTTAAAAGCCACAAATGCCAACAGCAACAGTACCTACCTGTGGTATAGCTCAGATACTGCAACCAGCCCAATTGCAGTAGGTGCCAACACTTCAACCAGTACCATTCCTGCCAATAATACCTACTATTTACAAACCGGCACTAAGGCAACCGTTGGCCCTGCTAATAAAGCAGTATATGGTACCGGAGCCTATAATGCCTTTGCAGGCAACTATGTTACTTTCCATGCTTATACACCATTAACTATAGAAACAGCTAAAATGTATATTGGCAATGCAGGAAGTATTCAAATTACGTTAGCGAACAATTTGACCCTTAGTTCAGATGGTTCCAGTTACACTTATATTCCGGTTCAGGTAGTTAATTTCAATGTGGCGGCTACCAATCCCAATCCACCATCTACTCTTCCGGGCAATGATAATACAAATGATACCGGTGCAGTATTTAATTTGAATTTGCAGGTACCGGCCGCAGGAGATTATGCTTTGATTATGCAATGCAGCAATGGAGCCAGTATTTTTAGAAACAGTGGTATCAGTGGCACTATTTACCCAATGGGGGTTAACGGCTTGTTTATGATAACCGGGAATAGTGTACCTCCTGCATCTAATCCACAATCTTATTATTACTTCTTTTATAATGTAAAGATAAGTACGCCGGATTGTAGTGGCCCACGTACCGCCATTACGGCCAGCAGTATTGCGGCACCCACCGTTACGCAAGCAGGTGATAGCTTAATAAGCAGTAGTAATAATGGCAACCAATGGTATTTTAATAATACCCCCATTACTGGCGCTACCACCCGCTCTATAAAACCCTCTCAATCGGGTGCTTATGCTGTAATTGTTACCGACTCATCCGGATGTCAGAGAGGTTCTAATACATTTAATTATGTATTTACTGCTGTACAAAATGTAAATCCGGCTACCATTGGTTTACAAGTTACACCTAACCCGGCCAACAGTAATTTCACCATTCGCTTTAATATGAATACACTTGGGCCGGTAAACATTGCATTGTTTAATGAAGCCGGACAGTTAATGATGAATGAACAATATAGCAACTTCAGTGGCAGCTTTAATAAACAATACAGTTCAGCAGGTTATGCACCAGGTACCTATATTCTGCAGGTTAAACAGAAAGAGAAGGTGTATAACCAAAAAATATTAGTTGTGCACTAAATAAAACCATTTTAAAGAAATGCCCCGAAAAAAATTCGGGGTATTTTTTGCAAAAAAACTGTCTTTTTGTTTCTTACTATTATATTAGCAAAAACGAAAAATATGCAAGCCTGGCAAAAAGGAATTATTGTGGCTATTGAACCGGAAACTAATTTCACCAAAAAATTTTTTATTCAACTACCGGAAACAGAAAACTTTGATTTTATACCTGGCCAATTTGTAACATTAGATTTGCCCATTCATGAACAGAAAAACAAAAGATGGCGTAGTTACTCTATAGCCTCAGTACCCAATGGCAGCAACATCATTGAACTGATTATTGTTTTATTGGAAAGAGGCGCAGGTACCAACTATTTATTTAATGAAGCCACCGTTGGAACTGAATTTCTTCTGAGAGGACCACAAGGCAAATTCACTTTACCCGAAAACATTGAAAAAGATATATTCCTTATATGTACAGGTACGGGCATTGCCCCCTTTCGCTCGATGGTGCAATACATTCATCAGCATCAATTACCCCATCAAAACATTCATTTAATATTTGGTTGCAGAAAAGAAACAGATGGTTTGTACCTGAAAGAATTAAGAACACTCAGCAAACAAGAGCCTGGATTTTATTTTCATGCCTGTTTTTCAAGAGAAACAGATATCAAAGATGAGGGATACCATACCGGCTATGTGCATGGCATATATGAACAATTATTGGCGAATGATAAAAAGCCTGCAGCATTTTATTTGTGCGGATGGAAGAATATGATTGATGAGGCGAAAGAACGAATTATGGCATTAGGATACGAACGTAAAGATATTCATTTGGAATTGTATGGATAAAAAAATGGCTGCTTCATTGGTTGAAACAGCCATATATAAAATTCAACATTCAATTAATGGTGATGATGGTGCAATTTAGCGGCAAAATCTTCTGCACTAATTGCCTCTTCTGTTTTCTTCACTTTTTCGGCTACTGCAGTAAACATTTTTTCTGTGGCTATTCTGTGATAGCTATCTTCCATAAACTTCCTATCCTGCATCATTCTGTTGGCATAATCTTCTACCCATTGTTGGTTATCGCCCATGTTAATTTGCCCACCTAAATATTGCAATAATTGTTGTTTAGCCAAATTGCGAATATCATCCGGCAATACTTCAATTTTATGTTCCACTCTAAGTTGATTACTAATTAAAGTCCATTTTAATTGCTCTTTAAATGTTGGAAATTCAGTCTCAACTTCTTCATTTGTTTTCGGTTTTGCACCGCTTACCTGTAGCCAACGTTTTAAAAAACTATCGGGAAACTGAAAATTGGCATGCGCTAATAATTGATGGTAAATTTGGTCGTGTACCTGATTTAATACCTGCGCTTCATAATAATTGTCTATTTCACTTTTCACTGCTTTTTTAAATTCATCGGTGGTGGCTATGGCTTTTCCGGGATAAACTGTTTCAAAAAACGCTTCATTCAATTCAGGTCTTTCTACCAAACCCACTTTTGTAATGTGCAGTTTAAAATATTTACTCTCCTCTTCTTTTTTGCCTTTTTCTAAACCAAGATCAGACAAAATAAATTCCATTTCTTTATCGTCGAATGCTTTTTTTAATTGTAAATCAACTGTATCACCGGCTTTTTTTCCAATTAAATTCTTTCTGAATTTTTCGGTAAAATATTTAACCAATAATGAATTTTCTTTAGTGATACCGCTTTCCAGATCATTTCCCTCATTATCTGTTTCTACAAATTTTACATTCAATACATTGTCGTCGCCTGTAACTGTTTCAGGCTCTGTCATTTTTCCGTTGTGTACCTGTAAACGGTCAATTTCCTGTTCTACCATTTCATCGGTAACAGTTACTTGATATTGCTTCACATTTAATTTAGTAACATCAATAGCCACCTCGGGTTTTAAGCCAATTTCGAATGAAAAAGAATAATCGGTTGGATTATTCATATCTAAAGTGGGGCTATTATTCTCTAAAGGCAGCGGTTGCGCAAATATGTCTACTTTTGCATTTTCTAAATAATCCAGCAAAGATTTCTCTACCTGACGCATTACCTCTTCACTAAAAACACTTTGCCCATACATTTTTTTAATTAAACCGGCTGGGATCATTCCTTTCCGAAATCCGGGAATATTGGCGGTTTTTGCATATTTTTTTAGGCTTTTTTCAAAACCGGCTAAATAATCCTCTTTTGAAAGGGTAACAGTGATTTTATCATTTAAAACACTCAGATTCTCTCGGGTAACATTTGCCATAATTGCGCTGTTTGTTGTTTTCCTGTTTTAAAAAAATCCCCTTCAAAAAGAGGAATGTGTATGATTAGTGCGGATGGAGGGGGTCGAACCCACATGCCTTGCGGCGCTAGATCCTAAGTCTAGTGCGTCTGCCAATTTCGCCACATCCGCATTCGGGGACGCAAAAGTAAGGTTTTTACCGAATAACCGAAAGTTTGATTTTTAAGATAACAAAACTCAGACAATACCGCATAAAAGCGATACTATAAGTGCCATTTTATGCAGCATATTTAAATAAATGTTATAACCTGCATTTTTATAAAGCAACCATGTTACTGAAAGCATCTTTTATAGTCATATATCAGAACAACAAAAAATGAAGATCATGAAAAAATTATTAATAGCAGTATTTGCGCTACTGTTAGTAACAGGCGCTACAGCAGCAACAGTTAAGCCACATCTTGGCGGTATGAGAGATAGGGATGATTTTGGAGGTGGGAAAGGCCGTACCACAGTTATAGTAGGTGGTGGTTATGGTGGCTATGCTCCCCTTTATAATCCCTATTTTGGAATGGGTTTGGGTTATGGTTATGGAATGCCTTGGTATGGTTATGGATATCCCTATTACGATTATGGTTATGGTTATAACGCAAGGCCATCTAAATTAGATCAGGAAATTATGGATATACAACACGACTATGCTCAAAAAATCAATTCTGCCCGTGCTGATGATAGCATGACTGGTAGAAACAGAAGAGCTGCTATTAGAGAACTAAAATTAGAAAGAGATCAGGCTATTAGCAATGCTAAAAAGAATTATTACAAACAAGGCACAACCAGCTATAACAATCAGCCTACTTATTATAATGGTTATAAAGGTGGTACCGATTAAAATGATTCAACCGGCCATGCAGTAATTGAAAGGTGATGAAAATAAGAAGGCCGGTTTTTTAAGAGATGGATTCTATGATTACCTTAAAGGCGTTGCTTCAATTGAGGCAATACCTTTTTTTATTCGTTCAGGTAAACCCTTTTTACACGTTGACTAATACTGGTTAAAATTTCGTAGGGAATAGTGGCACACCATTTTGCTACTTCTTCTACACCAATATGTAATCCAAAAATTTCTACACTATCACCTTCCTGCACATTGGGTATATGGGTAATATTCACCATTGTCATATCCATACAAACACTGCCAATAACCGGAGCACGATGGCCATTAATATACACAAAACCAATACCGTTACTTAAACGCTTACTAAATCCATCGGCATAACCTATACGAATGGTGGCAATTACGGTAGATGCATCTACAATAGCCGTTCTATTATAGCCAACACTATCACCGGGTTCCAAATGCTTAATTTGTGCGATGGTTGTTTTTAATGCTGCAACTGTTTGTAAAGTAACCCCCTGCTCATTTAAGCTGTTTACGCCATATAAACCAATACCCAAACGTACCATTTCGTGGTGCATAGCAGAATGGCGAACAATAGCCGCAGAATTGGCAATATGCCGTATAAATTTATAGTTTAATATATTTTGGAGGGTATCACTGAAATTCAAAAATTGCAGGTGTTGCGCTTGTGTAAAAAAATCCTGCGCAGGATTTTCAGCAGAAGCCAGATGTGAAAAAACCGATTTTACCCACATGGTGTTATTGCTCACAAGTTGTTGCGCTAATTGTACAGCCTCTGATACCTCAAAGCCGAGTCGGTGCATGCCTGTATCAACTTTAATATGAACAGGAAATTTTTCAATCCCCTGCTCTAATAAAAAGCGATGAAACCGGTGATAGAGTTGAAATGAAAAAATTTCAGGCTCCAGACTATGTTCTATTAAAGCATTGAAGCCAT
This sequence comes from Bacteroidota bacterium, assembly GCA_021824365.1. Taxonomy (GTDB): domain Bacteria; phylum Bacteroidota; class Bacteroidia; order Chitinophagales; family Chitinophagaceae; genus Hydrotalea. Next base: position 31,827 of record JAKAKY010000002.1, read on the forward strand.
TTTCTTCCACATTCATCACCATGATTGGTAAAGCAATACCGGCTTTTCTTAAAGTAACACCTTCATCTATATAAGCCACTGCCAGATAATCTGTGCCATAAAATTGTAACACTTTGGCTACCTCAACACTTCCACTTCCATAGCCAAATGCTTTTACCATAGCCATTGTTTTAGTTGTAGGATTCAGCAGTTGTTGATAAGCTCTTAAATTATGTGCAAGTGCAGATAAATTTACTTCTAATATAGTTTCATGTACCTGCTGCTCCAATAAGGCAGCTATTTGTTCAAAAGCATATTTACGTGCCCCTTTCAATAAAATAAATTCAGATTGAAACGAAAACCGAAACCACTCATTCAGAAATTGAGCGGTATCTATAAAGAAATAAGTTTCTTCAGCTGCCTGCTTTAATATGGCTTTATTGGACATACTGTTTGCACCAATGGCAATACATCTGTTAATATTTTTTTGTCGCAATAAATGCACCACTTTATGATATAAATTTTCAGCGGGTAACCCTGATTCTAAAAAATCAGAAAGAATTACTGTTGTTTTACTACCGGCTGCCTGTTGCTGCAAATAATCTAATGCAATGGCTAATGAGTCAATATCATTACTGTAACTATCATTAATAATGGTGCAATCTTGTATACCCTTTTTTAATTGCATACGCATATCAATAGGATGCAATTGTAGTATACGTTCCTGAATAACAGGAATCGCTAATTTCAAATATAACAAACTGCAAAGGCAGGTAAGCACATTATGAACAGAAGCTTTATCAGAAAATGGAACGACTAATGTACCCTCATTTCTGTTATAAACAAAACGAATTTCAGTTTTTTTAGTATGGTAAGTAAATTGCTGAATTTGAAGGGTAGCATGTTCATCATTACCCCATGAAAATTGAGGTACTTCAGGCAATGTTATACCTTTTGGTAAATCATCTACACAATAAATCAAACATGCTACCTGTTGAAACAACAATAATTTTTCCTGTATTTTTTCCTGAAGTGAGGAAAAACCTTCATTATGTGCATCGCCAACGGAGGTAAGTATGCCAATGGTGGGTACAATAATGGTTTGCAAATGTTGCATCTCGCCAGGTAAAGATATACCCGCTTCAAATATTCCTAACTGATGTTGTGACCCCATGTGCCAAATGCTTAATGGCACGCCAATTTGCGAATTATAACTTCTTGGACTTCGAATAATATTCCAATCTTTTTGCAATAATTGATACAGCCATTCTTTTACAATGGTTTTACCATTACTGCCGGTAATTCCAATAACAGGATAATTAAATTGGCTACGATGAAAAGCAGCCAATTGTTGCAAAGCCAATAATGTGTTCTTTACTTTTAAAAAATTAGCTTTGGGATAATTGGCAGTATTAAATGTGTTTGTAACTACAAAATTTTTGATACCCGATTTGTAAGCAGTTGCAATAAACTGATGCCCATTTCTGACAGGATGGTTGCCCAAAGCAAAAAACAGGGATGTTTCTGCCTCTATTATTTGGCGGGTATCGGTTAACAGGTAACGTATGGTAGCCGGAACCCTTAAAGTGGCAGATGCATTAATGATGTTGGCTATTTGTTCAACAGGATAGCTCACAATGTTTTATTTTTTTTGAGTTGTTTGTTGGAATAAAAAATAGAATACAAAACAGAACCACCAATACAAACAATAATTAACAACAAGGAAACAAAAACCTGTTCATTTTTGGTTAAAAAGGTATCAACCCATTTTTCACCAATCATTTTGGCACCAATTAAAATAAGCACAACGGATATGCCTTGTTGTAAATAGGCAAATTTATTTACTGCTCCACGCAATAGAAAAAACAAACTGCGTAACCCCAGTATGGCAAAAATATTAGAGGTATAAATAATAATTCTATCTTGCGAAATACCCATTACCGCAGGAATGGAATCGAGTGCAAATATCAAATCAACTGATGCAAGCATAACAACAGTAACAAACAAAATAGTGTATTGCGGCTTATTGTTAACACGAATAATAAATCTGCCATTGCCATCAGAAGAGGTTAATGGTAAGAACTTTTGCAGAAACCGATAAATTTTATTTTCCTTCGGGCTGAATTCTTTACGCTCATGTTCTGTAAACATTTTAAAGCCGGTGTACACTAAAAATGCACCAAAAATGTATAATACCCAATGAAATTGTTCTACCAATCCAACACCAACGGTGATAAAAACTACACGAAATACGATGGCCATTAAAATGCCAATTAACAGCACTCTGGAATAAAATACTTCTTTTATCTTAAAAGCATTGAAAATAAGTATAAACACAAATATATTATCAATACTCAGACTCCATTCCATCAAATAGGCACTGATGTATTCAATGGCTTTTTTATGGCCTTCTTCCATCCACATAAAAACAAAAAACGCAAACGCCAATAATACCCAAAACAGGGTTAAATATATAGCCGATTGCATAGTTACTACTTTACCTTTTTTGCTCATTAAGCCCAGGTCGGCTACCAAAGCAATAACCAGTACCATACCAAAAACCAGATATACAATTTCGTTATGTGGCATTCAATTAAATATTAGTGTATGTTTTTTTCCGATACCATTGGATGATGATACCCAATAATAGGATGATTATAATAGGCAAGGCAATATTAATGAGCTGCCAAAATGTTTTATTGGCTTTCACTTTATTTTTATCTAATAGCCTTAATGTAAACTCTTTATTTCTGGTTTCTAAAATACCCCTGTTCCCAACCAAATAGTCTAAACAATTCAACAAAAACTCCCGATTGGCAAATTGATAATTTTCAAATTGCTGCGTACCCATTGGAAGCGGACCATTAGATTGTGTAACCACATTGGTAACAATATCCGCATCGCCGGCTACAATTTGCCGGGCTTCATTAATTCCTTTTGGCATAAAGGGTACTCCCGTTAGTTTCTCAACCGAATCCTGCATGGCTTTGGTAAACCGGTTGGCATAGAGCGATTTAAATTTTCCTTCTAATAAAACCACAACGGGCACTTTACTATCGGTAAAAGTTTGTAAATCGCCTTCAGATCGTATACTTCGTAAACTAACAATAGCAGGTGTTCCCAATTTCCGGCTATTGGTATCACTGGCCAATAAAATTGTTTTTTTAATACCGTTGGCTTCCACCGTATCAACAGAAGATGGAAATACACTTAACACCTGATCTAAATTACGGGATATGGGATGATTTTCGGGTGCACTTAATAATGGATAATAAGGAAAAGGTATACGTTGTATTTGCGGCTGGCTGCCCAAATTCCCCACCACCAATGGTTGTTTGGCCGAATTTAAATCCTGCAATAAATCCGGATTAATACGTACACCATATTTAAACAACTGGTCATCAATATTTAATCCTTTGTCATACGCTACAAAATCGCTTTTGGTTCGTAACAAACTGTCGAACTCAGCATATAGTTTATCAATAAACCAAAGTACATTTCCTCCCTGGAGAATATACTGATCAATTTTAATTTTTTCGTCTTCAGTAAATGCCTGTTCTGGTTTTACAATCAACAATGCTTTAATGGTATCAGCATCTAAAATACCGTTCCGTAAATCGAATAAGCCAAAATGGTAATTATTGCGCAGTGTATTAAATAAATCATTGACCGTAGGGTTTAACGGTTCACCATTTCCTATGGCATACGCTACTACCGGAAATTGTGTAGTGGTTATTTTTTGAATCGCATCATCAAACTTAAACTCAAGCAGTGCTTCTGAATAGTTTAACGTACTTTCTTCATCCATACCACTTTTACCACTCATTAAATCCACCGGAATCATTTTACCATTGTATGAAACAATAGCCGATGGAAATATAAGCCTTTCGGTTTGTGCATCATCGTTCTCTTGCAACTGATTATTAAAAGGTTTAATACCAATACGCACCAAACTATCATACAATTGCAATTTGATGGAATCGGGCATCCCCTCGCCCGGTTGTACAAACTTAAAATGTAAATGGCCATTGGAGTAAGATCGATAGTTTTCTAATAACTCATTGGTTGCATTTTTTAATTTCCGAAAGCCGGCGCTCAGTTTTCCGGTAAGTAATACCTGTATTTCTATATCGCCTTTTAAATTAAACAGCAATTGGCGGGTTGACGGACTTAATGAATACCTTTTTTCTTTGGTTAAATCTAAACGGGTATGTATTTGTGCAGATAGCAGAATGAGCAAAGCAAAAAAAACGAGTAATACTACCCATCCATATTTTTTTTGAAGTAATGACTGGAGCTTCATTTTTTGCTATTTATTACGAACAAATACTGATGATAAAGAAAAGGCAATCCATACAAAATTGTGTTGAACGGCTAATGCCTGATTACATTTTTTTGTGTAATGAAAAGAAAAAAAACAATCACCACAAAAAAGTAAACCAAATCTCTGGTATCAATTACACCCCTGCTAACACTTTGGTAATGAAAGTTGATACCCAACAATTCAATATAATAATCGAGCATACCTGAAAAAACAGGTAATTTACTTAATGCATCAAAACCCGTATACAGCATAAAACAAACAAAGGCGCCGGCAATAAATGCCACAACGGTATTATTGGTAAAACTACTGGCAGCTATACCAATAGATACAAATACACCACATAAAAACAACAAGCCAATATAACTACCAATGGTGGCTCCTATATCTAAACCACCACTGTTGCTTAAATATTGTAACGAAAAAGCATATACCAAAGTAGGTAGCAATGCGGCAACAATAATAATTAAGGCGCCTAAAAATTTTCCCAAAACCAAACCAAAAGGCTGAATGGGCCAGGTTTTCAATAACTCGAAAGTGCCGGTTTTATATTCTTCGGCAAAGCTGCGCATGGTAATGGTGGGTATTAAGAAAAGCAATACCCATGGTACAAAATCGAAAAAAGGGCTAAGTGTTGCATACCCGAAATTGAGCATACTTGAATCGGGAAAAACAAACAAAAACAATCCGTTCAATAACAGAAAAATAACCAATGCAACATAAGCAGTAATGCTGTTAAAAAATTGATTCCATTCTTTTTTACAAATCATCCACATAACTCTTCAAAACTAAGTGATAGTAAGTTTAGAAGCACAGATTTATGAAAAAATTATGGGTTTATTTATAAAAAAAGCTGCAACAGAAATTTATTGCAGCTTTTGACAAATATTTTCATCCAAAAGTTATACTGCAAAACTCTCACCACAGGCACAACTGCGGCTGGCATTGGGATTATTGAAATAAAACCCTTTTCCATTCAATCCATCTGAATATTCCAATACAGTATTCACGAGATATAGGAAGCTTTTGATATCGGTTACAATTTTCAATCCGTTTTCGTCAAATACCTGATCACCGGGTTTTATTTCATTATCAAAATCCATTTTATAACTCAAGCCCGAACAGCCGCCGCCGACTACACCTACGCGTAAAAAATAAGTTGCAGCATCTTTTCCTGATTCTTCCATCAGTTCATAAACTTTTTCACGTGCTTTATCACTAATGTGAATAACATTATCAGTTGCTACCATGGTTAATGTAATTTAGAATAAAATACAAATTTATTGAAAGATTGTTGAAATAGGGATGTTCATTTTTGCGTGCTATTTGCAATGAGGGCACAAAACCAGAAGATTTTAACAAGGCATGGTGCTTTAATTTTTACTACTT
>JAKAKY010000137.1 GCA_021824365.1 Bacteroidota bacterium
ATCCGTATTCGCGGTACAAATTCCATTTTAGGAAGTAATGAGCCTTTGTATGTAATAGATGGATTTCCAGGTTCGGCCAACGGGGTGCAGGCATCGGATATTGAATCTATTGAAATTTTAAAAGATGCGTCTGCTACTGCTATTTATGGATCACGTGGGGCCAACGGAATTGTTATCATTACTACTAAAAAAGGAAAAGCAGGAAAAACCCAGGTAGATTATGAATCCAGTTATGGCAGGCAACGTGTCACCAAAAAGCTTAAATTAATGGACGGCCTGCAATGGGCAAAATTTTATAACGAACAGGCCCTTAATGATGGATTAACCCCTTATTTTACGAGTAGTCAAGTTGATTCTGTTGGTAAATTACCAAATACAGACTGGCAAGATGAGGTATTACGTAACGCTCCAATCATGCTCCACTCGCTAACAATAAGCGGTGGTAATGAAAAGACCCAGTTTTCAATTTCCGGCAACGCATTTTTACAAGATGGGATAATAAGAAATAGTGATTTCAACCGCTATACACTCCGGGCTAATATAAACCATACCATCAGTAAAATATTTAGCCTGTCGCTAAGTACTTTATTAACAAAAGAACAAAGAGGTTCAAAGCCATTGGGTATTGGTGGTAATCGGGGTTCAGGTTTGATAAGCGCTATGCAAACCGCTCCAAATATTCTTTCTCCCTATAATAGCGATGGTACATTAAAACGTATAAATACTGTGTATCCCTGGTTATCCAATGTATTAATCAATCCTTTAACCGTTATTTATGAACAAACCAATAAAACGGTTGCAAACCGCCAACTGGCCAATATTGCGTTCAACATAAAGCCAATTAGCGGGATGATTATTAAATTATCAGGTGGTCTTCAAAATGAAGACAACCGGTATGATAATTTTACCCAGATAGACCCGGTTATTAATTCCACAGGATCCGCTTATGTGGGTACCTATGAAAATTTAAGCCTGTTGAGTGAAAATACAATCAGTTATACAAAAACATGGGGAGATCATTCTATCTCCACATTAGGAGGATTTTCTTATCAGGACTACACCTCCACCAATCTCAATGCCTCCGGATCAGGGTTTTTAAGTAACAGTGTAGAAACTTATAATTTGCAAGGTGCAGCAGTTCAGGGCATTGCATCTACCGGGTACAGTAAATCTGTTTTACTTTCTTATTTTGGAAGAGTAAATTATAATTATAAAGGAAAGTATCTTGCCACTGTTAGTTATCGCAGTGATGGTTCTTCTAAATTTTCGGTGTTAAATAAATGGAGCGATTTCCCTTCAGCAGCAATTGCCTGGCGGGTTTCCGAAGAAAAATTTATGCAACCGGTTAAAGCCATTTCAAACCTAAAGTTACGTGGAAGTTATGGCGCTACGGGTAATAATGCCTTGAGTCCTTACCAAACATTGAACGCACTGGGATCAAATAAAGTGGTATTTAATGATGCATTATATACTTCTTACGGACCTGGTACTACTAAACCGGGACAATTAAAATGGGAAACCACTTATGAATATGATGCAGGCCTTGATCTTGATTTGTTTAATAATATTATAAATATTAAGGTTGACTATTACCATAAAAAAACGAAGGACTTGCTGAATATGGTGCAATTGCCCGCTTCTACAGGTTATGTGAATACACTTCAAAATGTAGGTGAAATACAAAATAAAGGCTGGGAATTTTCTGCAGGTGCACAAATAGCAGACAAAGCAGTAAAGTGGAACGTAAGCGCTAATATCTCATTTAACCGTAATAAAATTACAAAATTGTATGGCGGCCAGGATATTTATGGTAGCGTGTTCTTTACAGGCCCTCTTAATGATTATGTCAATTTATTAAGAGAAGGGCAGCCATTAGGAATATTTTATGGGTACCTGGAAAATGGATATACCAGTACGGGAAATATTAAATATAAAGATTTGAATAACGATGGATCAATTAATGCACTTGATAAAACATATATTGGCAATCCTAACCCAAAGTTTATTTATGGATTTAATTCTGATGTTTCTTACAAAGGGTTTGATTTAACACTGTTTATACAAGGGTCACAGGGAAATGATATATATAATTTGGATGCCACACAGACTATTGATTTGGGTTTTGGGCTTAATGTGCCGGTGGATGTGTATAACAATCATTGGACTCCTACTAATTCGAATGCCAAATATCCTAAAATCTCCAGGTCTATATCGGGAAATGTTTCCAACCGTTTTGTGGAAGATGGTTCCTACTTACGGTTTAAAAATATTCAATTGGCCTATAATCTCCCTGACGGTCTTATTGAATGGGCTAGGAATATCCAGTTGTATATAAGCGGGCAAAACCTTATCACAATTACTAAGTTTTCGTGGTATGACCCTGAAATAAACTCGCTGGGTGGCGGTAATTCTATTAACCAAGGCATTAGTTATTTTGGCTATCCTACAGCTAAAACGCTCACGTTTGGAATTCGCTGTAGCCTATAAAATAAACTTTTAAAACTTAACATATTATGAAAAAAATATTCATTTTCTTTTTTCCACTTGTTTTATTAATTGCCTGTAATAAAGATTTAGTAGAACATCCTAAATCTATTGCCGCAGAAACATTTTATAATACCCCATCTGAAGTAGAAGCAGGCTTAAACGCTATCTATGTTCCACTGAAAAATGCAATGGGCACGTTTTATATTTCCCTGGAACAAATATCTGCAGAATATAATTACGGAAGAGGTTCTCAGGAAAGTTTGAATACCTACTCAGGACTTGATAATACCAATATTTCACGTGTCGGATCGTTTTGGCAATCATTTTATCAGGCTATATTGAACGCTAATATCTGTATTCAAAAAATACCACTTGGTAAAAAACTTACAGACGCAGATAAAGCAAAGTATATAGGCGAAGCAAGGTTTTTGCGTGGATTAATTTACTTTAACATGGCCCGTAATTGGGGAGGGGTAATATTACGTACGGAGGCCAATATGGATTCAATTAATTTGAAGCGCAGCTCTGCAGGTGATACCTATGCTTTCGCACTTGCTGATTTAAAATATGCTGAACAAAATCTACCCGATAATCCCAGGCTTATTGGCGCACCCTGCAAGTTAGCCGCTAAATCTGTATTGGCAGAGTTGTATTTATGTTTGCAACAATGGCAGAATGCAAGGGATGAAGCCAATGCTGTAATTCAATCTAATAAATATTCGCTGGTAAAAGTAACCACAGCATCAGATTTTAATAAAATTTATGGGCCTGATGTAGTAACAACTTCTGAAGAAATATTCTATCTCAAATTTTCACGGCAAGGCTCAAATTATGGATTCCCTTTTGTTATGTTTGTACATGCTCCGGGTGATGGTCATTTCGGACCGGGTGGTTATTATGCAGTTTATAGTAGTACCACAAACCCGGTTATCCAAAATTGGGATAATAATGATTTGAGGAAACAATACAACTGGTATCCCCGGAACATTGGATTAGGACCCAATAATCTTTTAAATGCAAAGTACAGCGATCTTGTAGCTTCTAATCCAAGCAATGCTGGTAATGATTACCCATGGTATAAATATTCCGATGTACTATTAATGTATGCGGAAGCTGAAAGCCGTGTTAATGGCGGACCGGATGCTTCTGCAATGGAGGCTTTAAACCAGGTACACAGAAGGGCCTACGGATATGATCCTATGCAAATTTCCCCTGTCGATTTCTTGGTAAGTAACTATGATGCACAAAGCTTTCTTGACCTGGTTATACAGGAAAGAAATTATGAAACCTGTTTTGAATCTAAACGATGGTTAGATCTAAAACGATTGGGTATTGCAAAGCAGGTGATTTTAAGTGTTAAAGGGATAACAGTGGCAGATAAATTTTTATTATGGCCCATTCCGGTAGTTGAAATGGCCTACAATAAGGCATTAGATCCGGTAAAGGATCAAAATCCTGGTTATTAAAAATATAAAATCCGCAGGGAATTGAAAAAACCTTGCGGATTTTTATATCACTCATAAATAATATTTTATTTAATGTTTTCTTATCAAAATTTAAAAAAATTATTCTTTGTTGTAGCAATCTTAACAATAGCAGGCTACCAAAAAACAATTGCCCAGGAACCAAAAGAACCCTTTGTGATAAATGCGGGTATTGGAGGAAACAATACAAAAGACCTGTTGGAGAGAATAGACAAAGACTGTTTGGCTTATCATCCTGATTTAACTATTTTAATGGTTGGGACAAATGACATGAACAGCATGAAATATATTCCGATTGATCAGTATGAAAAAAATCTGCGAAAGATCATTGATCTTATTTTGAAATCAAAATCCCAGGTTTTACTAATGAATATTTTACCTAACTATGAGCCATACCTGCTAACGCGTCATCCCAGGAAATTTTATGGAGAAGAGGGACCATCCGGAAGGATGGCAGAGGTAAACAAAGTAATAAAAAAAGTGGCTCTTGAAAAGAAGTTGTCTTTCCTGGATATGCATCACATTTTTAATAAAGTTGGAAATATCGGTTTAGACAAAAGCAGCCTTATACAAAACGAAGCCAATAGCAATAATACTGATGGTTTACACCCTACGCCGGAAGGGTATCGGGTAATGGGAATTGTAGTGTATGAGTATATTATGAACAAAAATTTACCACACAAAAGAATTGTTTGTTTTGGTGACAGCATTACTCATGGAGATGGAAGTATTGATAAAGAAAGTTATCCGGCTTATCTGAAAAAGTTATTGGGCGAATGATTTAAAATATAAATACTTGTACTATTAATTTATTTGAAAGCCTTACAGGAAGCTTTCTTCAAAAAGCTCAAATTCCGGATCGAAATATGTTTTCAATGGTACTAAATTGATCTGGCAATAAAGATTTACCAGTAAAAAATTAAAAAGCACATGCTTACTTTAAATAAAAATATTTTCTGCAATAAATAATATTTATTCGCAAATTTTTTTTAATACTATCAATAAATAGATACAGTTTATGAAAAAAATTATCAGCAATTGTTTATTGCTAATATTACTTTTTATGAGTAATAAAGGACATGCTCAACAGGTTAATAAAAGTTATGATGTAGTTGTGTACGGCGCTACTTCGGGTGGCGTAATAGCAGCATACACTACCAAAAAAGAAGGAAAATCAGTTTTGCTTATTGAGCCTGGTAAACATGTGGGTGGTTTAACAAGCGGTGGGTTGGGATACACGGATATTGGAAATAAATATGCCATCACAGGTATTGCGAGAGATTTTTTTCGCCGTATAGGCCAGCATTATGGAAAATTTGAACAATGGATTTTTGAACCGCATGTGGCAGAACAAACTTTTCTGGGTTACCTGAATTCTGCTAAAGTGAATGTGCTGTTCCTGCACCGGTTGGTATCCGTAAAAAAGAAAGATGGTTTTATTAAAGAAATAACAATAGAAAATTCAGATAAGCCCGGCAAGTCTTCCTATGAAATTATTAAAGCAACAATTTTTATTGATTGTTCCTATGAAGGCGACCTGATGGCGAAAGCGGGTGTATCCTACTTTACAGGGCGGGAAGCGAATAATATGTTTAACGAAACTTACAATGGGGTTCAGCTACGCGACAGGCATCAGTTTCCGGATGGCATAGATCCTTATAAAATCCCCGGTGATCCGCAAAGTGGTTTGCTATGGGGTATCAGTCCCGCGGCTTTAGATATTCAGGGAACAGGAGATAAAAAAATCCAAACCTATAATTTCCGTATATGCCTTACCAATAACCCTTCGGATCGGATAGCCATTACAAAACCGGATGATTACGATGCTTCACACTATGAATTGCTATTGCGTTATATCGAAAAAAAACCTGCTAAAGATTTAGGCTCCTTCCTGAAGGTTGACCTGTTGCCTAACCACAAAACGGACATCAATAATAATGGTCCTTTCTCAACCGATATGATCGGGATGAACTATGCCTATCCTGATGGCAATTATGCAACGAGGGATAAAATACAGCAAGCGCATGAATCTTATACAAAAGGATTGCTGTATTTTATAGGGCATGATGAACGTATGCCTTTACACTTGCGTGAATTGATGCTGCAATGGGGATATCCAAAAGATGAATATATGGATAACGGAAACTTTTCCCCGCAAATGTATGTGCGTGAAGCAAGACGCATGAAAGGAGAATATGTGATGACACAGGCCAATTGCCAATCCCAAAAAGTAGTTAGCGATGGTATTGGAATGGCGGCTTATACTATGGACTCACATAATTGCCAGCGAATTGTTGTAAATGGCATGGTAAAAAATGAAGGGAATGTAGAAGAAGGAGGTTTTGGGCCATATCCTATTTCATATCGGTCAATCGTCCCTAAGGCAAATGAATGCAAAAATTTATTAGTACCGGTTTGTTTGTCGGCTACTCATATTGCTTATGGTTCTATCCGGATGGAGCCTGTGTTTATGGTTTTAAGTCAATCTGCGGCAGTTGCTGCAGTATTAGCGATTGATATGAAAAAAACGGTGCAGCAAGTTGATATAAAGAAACTTCAGCAAATACTAAAAACAAATCCTTTGGCAGATAATAGTACACCGGAAATATTAGTAGATAATGACGATGCTGCCCATGTTGTAATAACAGGTATTTGGGCAACCATTCACCAGAAATGTTATGGCCCTTCAGCATTTACTGCAGAAGGCAAAAATGATTCAATAAAATCGGTGAAGTTTTTTCCAACGATTAGCAAAGCGGGTAAATATAAAGTGTATTCATATTATCCAAAATTAAATAATGGAACATCAAAGACCAGCATCGTAGTTTTTGATGGAAAAACAAAAAAAGAGTTAGTAGTAAAAGAATCAGATATACAGGTAGAAGGACAAACTGCCGGGGAATGGGTAGATTTAGGCACTTACAGTTTACCATCAGGAAAAAAATCATTTGTGGAGATTACAAACAAACATGCAGACGGCGTGGTGGTAGCAGATGCCATATTATTTGTGCCTGAAAATAAATAACGGTTGGTATAAAAATTTAAAGATGAATAAAAAATTTGCCACACAAAAGAATTGGTTGTTTTGGGCGCAATGAAGCAGCAGGAGAGAAGATTGTTCCCGAATCACATATCGCTGCACATTATGGCTATCCATATTTATAGTTTCCCATAGCAATTGAGTAAAAAATAAAGAGCATGTTCAGGATGTGAATTATAGTGACCTGTAAAAAAATTACAGAGTAGCGGCCAGATATTCTAGTTGCTGCAACAATAATAGTAATAGCTTTAATCAATATTATTTTTTTGATAATTGATTGCTTAGAAGGAGAAAATGTTCCTAACTCTTTATAAACATGAGCAAATCATTTATCTAACAAACCAGACATGATAACTTTTTTCATTTCGATTGCCTTGTTGATACTGGGATATATTTTCTACGGAAAGCTTGCTGAACGGATTTTTGGCGCCGATCCATCGAGGGAAACTCCTGCTATCACCATGACCGACGGAATTGATTATGTTCCGATGCCAAAATGGAGAACCTTCCTGATTCAATTTCTGAACATCGCCGGACTGGGACCAATTTTTGGAGCAGTTGCCGGCGCCATGTGGGGGCCGGTGGCTTTCCTGTGGATTGTATTTGGAGCCGTTTTTGGCGGGGCTGTTCATGATTATTTCTCCGGAATGCTTTCTGTAAAACACAAAGGACTGAGTATTCCTGAAATTGTCGGGATTTACCTGGGCGTTAGCGCCAAACAATTTATGCGGGGTTTTACCGTGTTGCTCATGGTGATTGTTGGCGCTGTGTTTATAATAGGGCCGGCAAAAATTCTGGAAAGTTTGACTCCCGAAACATTAACCATGACTTTCTGGGTTTGGGTAGTGTTTATTTATTACATACTGGCAACCATGCTGCCCATCGATAAAATCATTGGTAAAATTTATCCGGTTTTTGGTTTTGCGTTGCTGTTTATGGCTGTCGGACTTACAATTGCACTGTTTGTTAAAGGCTATCATATTCCTGAATTGACTTTGAACAATCTGTCGAATTTCCACGATCAACCCGAAAAATTCCCCATTTTCCCGATGATGTTTATTACCATTGCCTGCGGCGCCATTTCCGGATTTCATGCCACACAATCCCCTTTGATGGCCCGCTGCATTACCAACGAAAAGCAGGGAAAAGGGGTGGTTTACGGAGCCATGATCACCGAGGGAATTGTAGCCTTGATTTGGGCAGCCATCGGAATGGCATTTTATGGTGGCGTTGGGCCGCTTAATGAGGTGATGGTTGCCAACAACGGAAATGCTGCTTATGTGGTGAATGAAATTTCGAACTCCCTTCTGGGTAAATTTGGTGGCGCGCTTGCCTTGCTGGGTGTTGTGGCTGCACCCATCACCTCGGGCGATACAGCTTTCCGCA
>JAKAKY010000138.1 GCA_021824365.1 Bacteroidota bacterium
ATGCCAAAAATGGCGCCAATTTAATTATGGAATGGGATGATGTAAAAGCCTCATTACCTATTACCATTGCGCCATAAGTATTTTAAAATAATTTAAATGGATAGCTCAGCCCAAAAGGTTGGGGTACTTTTATTATATGGATTTTGAACAGCCATTGAACAAGATTTTGCATCTTTGTTCAATGGCCTTCTTTTTCAGGAAGAAGGAATCAAATATTATCACACTCTAAATGCATATTGTATGGAATTAGCTACCACCTTTATTCACGCCGGAGCAGAACCCGATCCTTCTACCGGTGCCATCATGACACCCATTTACCAAACCTCCACTTTTGTACAGCAAGCACCCGGTGTGCACAAAGGTTTTGAATATGCCCGAAGCCAAAACCCCACCCGTTTTGCTTTAGAAGCTGCTTTTGCGGCTATTGAACAGGGCAAATATGGGCTTGCCTTTGGTAGCGGTGTTGCAGCCACCGATACTGTTTTAAAATTATTACAACCCGGCGATGAAGTAATTGCCGCCAACGATATGTATGGAGGCACTTACCGGCTATTCACTAAAATATATCAAAAGTTTGGTATTCGATTTGTGTTTGTGGATACTACCATTCCCGAAAACGTACAGCAGGCCGTTACCAATAAAACCAAATTAATTTGGATAGAAACTCCTACCAATCCGTTAATGAACATTACCGATATTGCAGCGATTGCCGCCATTAGCAAAAAAGCCAATGTTTTATTATGTGTTGACAATACGTTTGCATCGCCCTATTTACAAAATCCGCTTACATTAGGAGCCGATATTGTAATGCACTCTGCCACCAAATATTTAAGTGGCCATAGTGATGTTATTCAGGGTTGTTTGGTGATGAATGATGAAAGCTTACGTGAACAATTGTATTTTATCCAAAAATCATGCGGCGCTGTACCGGGACCCATGGATTGTTTTTTGGTATTACGCGGTATTAAAACCCTGCATGTGCGTATGCAAAGGCATTGCGAAAACGGAGTGGCTATTGCACATTTTTTACGCAAGCATTCCAAAGTAGCCAATGTATATTGGTGCGGCTTTGAAGATCATCCGGGCTATGTTACTGCCCAAAAACAAATGCGTGGCTTTGGCGGTATGATGAGTTTTACTTTAAAAGATGATAGCGTTGTAAATGCAAAACGGGTACTATCATCTACCCATTTATTTTCATTAGCCGAAAGTTTAGGTGGTGTGGAAAGTTTAATTAACCATCCTGCTTCTATGACCCATGCTTCTATACCACGTGAAGAACGTTTAAAAAACGGTTTAACCGATTCATTAATACGTTTAAGTGTGGGTATTGAAGATGTGAAAGATTTAATAGAAGACTTAAACAAAGCCATTGGCTAATTTTATCAGCTCAAATTCATTCAATATGCAAATTTTTGTAGAAATAGCAGGATGGCTGGGCGCCCTGTTGTTATTAGGCTCTTATTATATGAACATGAATGGTAAACTTTCTGCCAAAGCACAACTATACATTTGGAGTAATCTGGTTGGTGGTGTTTGTTTTATCATCAATTCATCCTACCATCATGCCTTTCCATCGGTAATGGTAAATATTATTTGGATTGGAATTGCTATTGTGGCTTTGATAAAATCGCAGCAACAAAAAAGGGGTATCGTTAGTAAATGATGCCCCTTTCTTCAAAAACAAACATCACTTCAGTACAAAATCTTTTTCCAGTACATCTCTGGAATTACCGCCAACAAACACTTTAAAAGCGCCCGGCTCTACATGCACATTGCCTTCACCATCGTAAAAAGCAAAATCTTTATCGGTTAGGGTAAAATACAGTACTTTGGTTTTGCCGGGTTGTAAGTATACGCGTTGAAAAGCTTTTAGTGCTTTTACCGGTTGCACAATCGATGCTGTTATTTGCCGAATGTATAATTGTGCCACTTCATAGCCTGCCTTACTACCGGTATTGGTTAACTGTACTGTTACTTTTAACGGACTACCCTTTGCGATGATATGACTATTTAATGCTACATTGCTGTACGAAAAATTAGTATAACTTAAGCCAAAACCAAATGGATATAGTGGCGCATTGGGAATATCGCGATAGCGGCTCTTCCAGCTTTGGTCGCCTGAATCGGGCAAGGGCCTGCCGGTATTAAAATAATCATAATATACCGGAATTTGCCCAACAGCATAAGGAAAACTCATCACCGTTTTACCGGAAGGATTATAATCGCCACACAATACATCTGCAACAGCATGGCCGGTTTCTGTTCCCAAAATCCAGCTATAAACAATCGCATCCACATAATGCTGAATAGCTGTTAACACCAATGGCCTGCCAGCCGAAACCAAAGCAACTACCGGCTTACCGGTTGCATGCAGGGCTTTTAACAAAGCAACCTGTCCATCAGCAATAGCCGGGTTAGCTAATGAGCGGTCTTCGCCGGCCAATTTTCCTGAAAGGCCAATATTTACCACAATAACAGCTGCATTTTTTGTAGCAGCTACTGCTTCATTAATGAGTTGTTCATTGCTATTACCATCAGGCAAATACCCATCGCTGTATACAATATTACTTTGCGCATACTTTTCTTTCATTCCTTCAAAAATACTTACTGCATCATCGGATTTTCCGTTGGCAATCCAAAAATCAAATAAATCGGCCTTGCTTTTGGCATAATAGCCAATTAGTGCAATAGATGGGTTAGCTTTTGCGTCAATGGGTAATACGTTATTATCATTTTTCAACAATACAATGGATGCATCGGCTGCTTTTCTTGCTTCATTGCGGTGTGTTTCAGTAAATTCTGTTGCTTTTTCACGGGCTGCATCAGAAAATTTATACGGATCATCAAACAAACCCAATTTAAACTTAAAGTATAAAATTCTGCGCACATCATCATCTACCTGTTGCATACTAATTTTTTTTTCTTTTAGCAATTCAGGTAAATAATCAACTACTACTTTCGATTCCATATCCATCATACTACCTGCGCTCAAAGCTTTGTAAGCAGCATCTTTTCTGTTGGCAGCATAGCCATGCGTAATCATCTCATCAAACGAGTTCCAGTCGCTTACTACAAACCCCTTAAAACCCCATTTCATTTCTAAAATATCATGCACCAAATATTTATTACCGCTGGCAGGCACCCCGTCAAAAATATTGAATGCATTCATTACGGTAGCTGCGCCGGCATTTACACCTGCTTCGTAAGGTGGCAGGTATTTATTCCAAAGTGCTACTCTTGAAACATCTACTGTATTGTATTCTCTTCCACCCTGCACAGCGCCATAAGCTGCAAAATGTTTTACACAGGCCATAATGTGTTCGGCATCATTCAAATTGCCCTGCAAACCTTTTACCCTGGCGGCTGCCACCACACTACCATAGTAAGGGTCTTCCCCTGCACCTTCCATTACCCTTCCCCATCTGGGGTCATTACTAATATCGCACATAGGGGCAAAAGTCCAGTGCAAGCCTGCTGCGGCAGATTCTTTAGCGGCAACAGCGGCATCTTTTTCAATTTGTGCCACATCCCAACTACAGGCTTCTGCTAAAGGAATGGGGAAAATGGTTTTATAGCCATGTATTACATCAAATGCAAACAACAAGGGTATACCCAGGCGACTTTGCTCTACTGCAATTTTTTGTAAAGCACGGGTCTCATTGGCACCGGTAACATTTAAGAAAGAACCTACTTTTCCCTGTTTAGTCATTTCAATTTTAGCCTGTTGTCCGGGATCGTTGGCAGCAGGACCGGTAAAAATGCCGCCATTCAACTGATTTAACTGCCCGGCTTTTTCTACAGGGGTCATTCTTTTCAACAAATCATTTATGCGGTCTTCAATGGGTGCTTTGGCATTTTTGTACAAAGGCTGTTGTGCCTGTACAATCAACACCAATAACAGGGTTACCATTAGTAAAGTTGTTTTTTTCATATGTGTGTATTTATGGAATGAGGGATATATTGATTTACAAACAACCGCATCAATACAAATAGCACTTTTTATTTAAGCAAAAAATAAGCTTATATTTTTCTTTACCATTTTAGAAAAAGCTTTTGGCAACTATGCCGATTGAATTAGGTTTGTGGACATAAAGTTACTACCCTTTCCGGGTTTATAAATGAGGATGGAATAATTGGATAAAATAATACCTGAATGATACCAAAAAGGTCAATACAATCATTAAAAATGCTTTTAGATAGTAAGTTTTTACTATATAATAAGCCTGATTTTATTCCCGGCGACCCTATTTCAGTGCCGCATCGGTATACGCAATTGCAGGATATAGAAATTGCGGGTTTATTTACGGCCTTATTTTCATGGGGCAACCGCACGGCCATCATCCAAAAATCCATTACTTTGATGCAGTTAATGGATGATGCACCCTATGATTTTATCCGCAACCATCAACCATCTGATTTAAAAAAATTACTCCCCTTTCAATACCGCACCTTCAATACGACCGATTTGTTGTACACCATTGCATTTTTACAACAACATTACATGCAGTACCCAAGTTTAGAAACCGCTTTTAGTCAATGGGGAGTTACCGTTGAAACCATGCTAAATGGCTTTCACCACTATTTTTTTTCGTTGGAAGATGCACCTGTCCGCACCAGAAAACACATTGCTGCACCCGAAAAAAAATCGGCCTGTAAACGGTTGAACATGTATTTGCGTTGGATGGTGAGAAAAGATAACATGGGTGTTGATTTTGGTATTTGGCACCAAATAGAACCTGCACAACTAATTTGTCCGTTAGACTTGCATGTAGCCAGGGTGGCTAAAAGATTAAACCTGATACAACGAAAGCCCACCGATTGGTTAACTGCCCTTGAATTAACCCGGTATTTACAAACGTTAGATGCCAATGACCCGGTAAAATACGATTTTGCTTTGTTTGGCTTAGGCATCATTGAAAAATATTGATGTAAATTGCCGCATTGTATTGTATGCAGGATAGCCCACAACATATTGTTACCCAATTTTTGCAAAACAACCATGCTGTTGTTGCGCAAAATACTACAGCATATGAACAGTTACGAAACGCCATACAATATTTAATTGAAACCGATTTTTATGCTTTGGTGCAATTGCTGTACAGAATAGATGTGGATGAAACATTATTGAGAAAAACCCTGCACGAACAACCGGAAATAGATGCAGCCGATTTAATCACACAATTGCTCATAGATAGGCAGGCACAAAAAATAGCCTGGAGAAAAAACATGCAACAGCAAAACGATGTGAGTGAGGAAGATAAATGGTGATTGAAATAAGCATTTATTACACAAACGAATAGTTATATAAAATCAACGTACATGAAATTAGTATCGTACTTAAAAGAGGGTCAGGACCAATTAGCATTTTTAGTAAACAATTTGTTATACGACTGCGATATAGTACACCCTGAGTTACCGGGTAGTATGAATATGTTTCTCAATTACTGGGATGATATGTTTCCCATAGCACAAAAGGTAAATCAGGCATTAACGATGGGAACCATGGGTGCCAACAATGGGGTACCGTTAGAAGGTATTCATTTATTGGCACCGGTACCATTCCCCACCAGTTGCAGAGATGGCTATGCTTTCAGGCAACATGTGGCAGCAGCAAGGCGAAACAGAGGTGTACCGATGATACCTGAGTTTGATCAGTATCCCATTTTTTATTTCACCAACCACCACAGCATACAAGGCTCCGGGCCAATTTATTGCATGCCCGATCATTTTGAGCAATTAGATTTTGAGTTAGAAGCAGCCATTGTAATTTGCAGAAATGGCAGAAATATTGCTGCTGAAGTAGCCGATGAATATATTGGCGGCTTAATGATTATGAACGATATGAGTGCCCGTAAACTGCAAATGGAAGAAATGCTGTTGAACTTAGGCCCGGCCAAAGGAAAAGATTTCTCAACCGTTATTGGCCCCTGCTTAGTAACCTTAGATGAATTAACTGCTTTTGAAATACCGGCAAAACCTGGCCATACCGGCAAAAGATGGAACCTCGGTATGAAATGTTGGGTAAATGGAGTAGAAGTAAGCAATGGCAATTTGGGTGATATGGACTGGACCTTTGCCGAAATAATAGAACGTGCCAGTTATGGCGCCAATATGTATGCAGGTGATGTAATTGGCTCAGGAACCATAGGCACCGGCTGCTTTTTAGAACTCAACGGAACCGGTAAAATGAATAATCCCAACTACGAACCCCAATGGTTAAAAGAAGCAGATGTGGTAGAAATGGAAATTGAATACATAGGAAAAATAATCAATACAATTGTTAAAGAAGACAGCAACTTTAGTTTGTTGGCGCAAAAGAAAAACAACACAACTGTTTAATCACTTACCATCTACCATTATCACAATCAGTTAAATATGTTGATAAACATCCAGGAATTATCAGGATTAGAAGGGCAGGGCTGGCTACAACATGCCATTGCACCGCGCCCTATTGCTTTTGCCGGCACCATTGATGCAGCAGGAAATGTAAACCTAAGTCCCTTTAGTTTTTTCAATTTATTTTCAACCAACCCGGCCATTGTTATTTTTTCACCTACAAGAAGTGTACGTGAAAATAAATTAAAACATACACTATTAAACCTGCAGGAAGTACCTGAAGTAAGTATTAATATTTGTACCGAAGCAATGGTACAACAAGTTAGTTTAAGTAGTTGTAATTTCCCGAAAGGAGTAGACGAATTTGAAAAAGCCGGTTTCACTAAAACAAACTCAACCTACATACAACCGCCATTAGTAAAAGAGTCACCCATTCAGATGGAATGTAAGGTATTGGAAATAAAAAGCTTGGGCGAAGGGCCCGGAGCCGGACAATTGGTAATAGCCGAAGTACTATGTATGCACGTTGCTGAAAATGTATTGAACAATGCCGGTACCATGATTGATCAACGCAAAGTACACCACGTTGCCCGATTGGGTGGCGACTGGTATGCTGTTATCAACGAACAAAATTTATTTACAGTAGCCAAACCCAATGCACATTTAGGCATTGGCATAGATGCTTTACAGGAAGCCATTAGAAACAGTCGTATTTTAACGGGTAACCATTTGGCGCAATTAGCCAATGTAAGCGCCATTCCCAATATTGATGCAGCTTTTGACGATGCTCAGCTCAAACATATTATGCAATATTATGCCGGCAGCCCCACAGAGTTGGAAGAAGAATTACACCTTTATGCGAAACAATGCATTGATGCGCAACAAATAGAAAAAGCCTGGCAAATACTGTTAACAGGAACTGATGGTATTTTTTCTGACAATCAGTAAAATGAGATTATGCTCTATCATCACTGTTTAACCAATGGCCCAAACATCTTCTTCACTCAATAAATTAGATAAGGTATTTGAGTTACTTTGTTTGGTCGCTATTGCCGTTTCCATTACCTGTTTTACTATATCGTATGTACTATGTGAAAGGGCAAGTTGCTGTTGCGGCAGTCCGGTTAACCATGCACGAACATTTTTGGCAAAATCTTTATCCATTTTTTCAATCACAGGCACATTAAATTGTTGTAGTGCGGCCGCATTACATAATTGCTCATACTGCCCTCTGATGGGTAAACACAACAGGCGCTTGCCTAAGTACAATGTTTCGGCAGGTGTTTCAAAACCTGCACCCGTAATTACACCATGTGATTGCAATATGCTTTTGGTAAATGATGCATTATCAATCGGGATAAAAGTAATATTACCATTCTGCTCTCTTTGTTTTACTATTTTTGAAAACACTTCAAACCGAACATCAGGCAACTGACTTAATGCATTAGCTACCACCGCATCGCTATAATGAGAAAGGTATACCGTAATATGGCCCTTATCTTCTGAAATACCATTTAAAATATCGTTCTTAATTACCGGCGGATAAATGAAATGATCATATTGTTGAAAATGCAAACCTACATAAGCAGTAGCAGGTGCATATTTTTTTAAAACCAATTCACCGGCAAAATTGCGTTTTGGGGGACGGGGAGTTTTGGTTGAAATAAACGCTGCCTGATGGCCAAAATTAATACCGGGAATATTTTTTAGATAGCAACTCAATGCGGTAATACGCTCAAAATCGTTTAACACCACATCATAATCCTCTAACGGCAGGGCCTTTGCTTCTTTATAAGCCCTGGCCGGAGAACAGTACTGTAACATTTTAAAATAATCTAACCCACCCTTATTCCCATAAAACAAACTCATACCCATACTGGTAAATTTTACGGGAAGATTGGCGTTTAAATGACTATTACTGCCGCTTAAAAACACATCTACCTGCCCATATTGCTGCAAATA
>JAKAKY010000139.1 GCA_021824365.1 Bacteroidota bacterium
CATGTGTAGGAATATGAATGCTGAAAATGCCATACGTATCAAAAATGTTGGCTAGTAAAACCACCAGTAAAGCTGTCAATGCCACATTTCTGATGGCTGTTTTTTGTTGGGTAATAATGCCGGTAAACATCATTACAATACCTGCTGCAACCGAAAATATAATTGCGTTCATATATTAAAATATAATTATTCGAATTGTTGAATTGTTCAAAAGGTATTTTGTTACATACCTAATCAAAAATCTGTTTTCCTCTAATAACATCCCCTTATCTTTTACACAAGTTGCTATACTTTCTCATTTCACCAATAATGCTTTTACGGTATCATGAGTTAAATGTATCATGGGTTCGGGATAGATGCCAAAAAAGAAAATAACCACCACTAAAATCCATAAGATCAGTCGCACATTTAGCCCTGCATCTACTGCATTTGTTGTGGTTAATACAACTTCACCATAAAATATTTTTTGTACGGTATTTAAAGTATATACCGCAGTAAGTATAATTGCAATGAGTGCAAAAATGGCCATCACCACATTGTACTGAAATAATCCATTGAACATTAAAAACTCGCCAATAAAGCTGTTGGTAAGTGGTAAAGCCACATTGGCCAAAGCCATAACCACAAAAAGTATAGCTAATTCGGGTGCTTTTTGCGCCAACCCACCCAATGCACTTAATTTACGCGTACCTAATTGCTGTTCAATTACATCGGCCACAATCCACAAACCCAATACAACAATACCATGATTAAACATTTGCACCATTACACCATTCCATCCTACTTCTTTCTGCGCAAAAATGGCCGCACACATTAAACCAATATGTGCAATGGAAGAATAAGCAATAACACGCTTAAAATCATCCTGACGTATGGCAATCAGTGAAGCGTATAACATGCCAATGACAGATAGTATTATGATGAAGTTGGCAAAATGAGTGGTAGCTACCGGAAAAACAGGTACCAACCAACGAATAGTGGCATATACCCCCATTTTTACCATAATAGCACTTAATACCATGGTTACACCTGTAGTGGCCTGCTCATAGGCATCGGGTTGCCAGGTATGAAGTGGGAACAAAGGCATTTTGATAGCAAATGCAATAAAGAACAACCAAAAAAATACATATTGCTGATGGATACTTAAATGTAGCTGATAAAACGCTTCAATGGCAAATGAGTGGTTACCGGGTGTTTGAAAATACAAATAAAATATACCAATCAGCATGAGCAAAGAGCCCACAAATGTGTATGCAAAGAATTTAAAAGTGGCAGCAATCCTTTTTTCACCACCCCAGTTAGAAGCCAGAAAATAAGCAGGTATTAAAGCCAACTCCCAAAAAAAGTAAAATACCAAAGCATCGGCAGCCACAAATACACCCATTAATCCGGCTTGGGTTAATAACATACCGGCAAAAAAATTGCCAGGTTTAACATACGCATTTCTATAAACAGCAACAAAAATAACCGAAAATCCAATTGCAGTTAATAAGGTAAGCATACTGCTCATTCCATCCATTTGCAAATCAAAACTGGTACCCAGGGCTGGCATCCAGGGCAGTTGAAGCGTTAAGGCATCGGTGTTATTAAAAAAATAAATGCCACTGAATGAAATGGCCAAAGTAATCAATGCAATCAGTAATGACCAACTTTTGGCTGCTTTATCTTCTTTCAATAAAAAAGAAATAATGCCGCCTATTAGAGGAACGATGATTAGTAAAAGAGGAATCATAGCTTTAAATTGCCTGTGGCTTTTAAAATATTTTACTTAAATAGGTATAAATATAACCGTCGTTTATCCAAATTAACATCAATACAATCATGGCCAAAACCATGAAAAGTATATAACCACCTACCTGACCGCTCTGAATTAGCCTTACCTGGCGCGATGCATACAATACAAATCTTCCCACCCCATTTACAATGCCATCAATGCCTCTTTTTTCTACCACATTTTTTAGAAAACCGGCAAATTTATTCAATGGGTTTACTACTAATCCGTCGTACAATTCATCAATGTACCATTTATTAGCCAAAAATTTTCCAACACCGGAAGGTTCGCCCAATTCCGGGTGTTTGGAAAACTTACCTAATGCCCACAAAATAGCAATAGTAGCTATTGCAACAGAAACACCCATTAATAACCATTCTGTAGTATGCGGCATTTCTGAAACAACTTCAGTAGTTAACACCGGTTGTAAAAAATGATGGAACACATTGGCGCCGGGTATCATTACTGCCGGAATACCTACCCAACCACCAATTACGCTTAAAATAGCCAGAACAATTAAGGGAAAGGTAATGGCAGCAGGGCTTTCGTGTAAATAATGTTCCTGTTCATGTGTGCCTCTAAAATTGCCTAAAAAAGTGGTAGCATATAAACGGAACATATAAAAAGCCGTTAATGCCGCACCGGTAACACCCAATACCCAGTAAATAGGGTTTTTAGCATAAGCCGCAGCCAAAATTTCATCTTTTGAAAAGAAACCGCTGAATGGCGGAATTCCTGAAATAGCCAAACAGGCCAATAGAAAAGTAATATGAGTAACGGGCATGTACTTGCGTAAGCCGCCCATTTTGCGTATATCTTGTTCGCTACCCATTGCATGTATCACAGAGCCGGCACCAAGGAACAACAAGGCTTTAAAAAAGGCATGGGTCATTACATGAAATACGGCTCCGGAATAAGCGCCCACACCCAATCCTAAAAACATATAACCCAACTGGCTTACAGTAGAATAAGCCAAAACCTTTTTAATATCATTTTGCTTAATGGCAATGGTGGCTGCTAATAATGCAGTACCAATACCAATTATGGCAATAATATTTTCTGTAATAGCACTCATGCTATACAAAACATTGCTGCGTGCAATCATGTACACACCGGCAGTAACCATGGTAGCGGCATGTATTAAAGCCGAAACCGGCGTAGGGCCTGCCATTGCATCGGGCAACCAGGTATACAAGGGTATTTGGGCACTTTTACCGGTAGCCCCAATAAAAAACAATAGGGTAATTCCGGTTACATCAACAGCGCTTAAGTTAACGGCTGCAGAAAAAACATTTCCATAATTTACGGTGCCTAATTTAGCGATCAGCCAAAAAATACCCAGTAAAAAACCCACATCGCCAATACGGTTCATGATGAAGGCTTTTTTGGCAGCATTATTATAATCGTTGTTTTTAAACCAGTAACCAATCAGTAAGTAAGAACATAAACCTACACCTTCCCATCCCAAAAAAAGAATGAGGTAATTACCGCCCATTACTAAAAGCAACATGGAGAACACAAACAAATTCAAATAAGAAAAATACCGTGCAAAATGTGGTTCAGTTTCTTCTATCATGTAAGAAGCAGAGTACACATGAATTAAAAAACCAACTCCGGTAATAATGAGCATGAATAAAGCAGATAACGCATCTACCTGAAAGGAGAAAGGAATGGTAAGCCCTTCTATATCAATAAAATTAAAATAAGTTTGAATGATAGGGCCATTGGATTTTACCTGCCAAAATAAACCCAGACTAATTAAAAACGCTATTAAAATTACACCACAGCCTATTAAACTAACAACCTGCTTAGAAAGTGATTTCCTAAACAATCCATTGATCAAAAATCCTGCAAGTGGCAGTAATGGTACTAAGTAAACTAATTGGTTCATATAATTTGTTTAAAGTAGGCTTACAACAATTGTATAAGCTATCCTCTTATCCATTAATTCTTTAACCGGTTTAAAAAATTCACATCAACGGAATGTGCATTTCTGTACATCATTACAATAATGGCCAATCCCACACTTACTTCGGCTGCTGCCACAACCATTACAAAAAATACAAAAATCTGTCCGTCTGTTCCCACCGTGTTTCCTTTATCAATGGCCGTGGCAACTGCATGATGCATTTTAGAAAAAGCCACTAACAACAAATTCACTGCATTCAGCATCAGCTCAATACTCATAAAAATAATAATGGCATTGCGGCGGGTTAGTACGCCTGCAATACCAATACAAAACAGCGCAAGACTTAAAAAAATATAATATTGTATGGGCATAATCTGTTGGTTGTTTAAAAAAATTATTTCGAATAATGCTTAATCTTTTTTCCCAATTACGGCTGCTCCTACCATGGCACTTAAGAATAAAATACTACTAATTTCAAAGGGTACCACATAAGTACTGAATAATGCTTTTCCCAAATTAGCAATCAGGCCAATATCACCATCCTTCATCATAGCAGTTTTGGCTTGTAATTCAGGCGCTTGTTTAATTAATGAAACCAATATCATTAAAAAGCATCCGGCTGAGATAGCACCCGCCAATTTCATCCAAATATGTTTTTGTGGTTCTGTATCCTTATTCAGGTTCATTAACATGATAACAAAAAGGAATAATACCATTATAGCGCCGGCATATACAATTAAATTTACGATGGCAATAAATTGTGCATTGAGCAAAATATAATGGCCTGAAATGGCAAAGAATACACCAACCAGCCATAATACACTATGTACCGGATTTTTGCTGAGTAAAACCATTAATGCACTTACCAACGCCAAGGCACTTAAAAACCAGAATAAGATTTGTATGGCATTCATTTGAAAACAATTATTTTTATTACTATAACAGGCTTTTGAAATGATACAATCAGCAAATGATGAAAAAAAATTTTCCGACAGGAATGGTTTAATTCAATCCTTTTGCTTTTGCATAAGCTTCAGGTTCTGTTAAAGGGTTGGGTATTAATAAATTTTGTTTACCATATATAAAGGTGGTTCGATTAAAGTTGGCCGGCGCAAATGTTTCGCTTAAATAAATAGCATCCTTTGGGCAGGCATCTTCACACAATCCGCAGAAAATGCAACGCAGCATATTAATTTCATAGCGGGCAGCATACTTTTCTTCGCGGTATAAATTTTCTTCTCCGGGTAAGCGTTCTGCAGCTTCCATTGTAATAGCTTCTGCCGGACAAGCAACTGCACACAAACCGCAGGCAGTACATCTTTCCCTGCCTTCTTCATCTCTATTCAACACATGCAAACCTCTGAAAACGGGACTAAATGGCCTTTTTTGATCAGGATATTGTATGGTTGGTTGCTTTTTAAAGATGTGGCTAAATGTGATTAACATTCCCTTGAAAATATTGATGAGATATAATCTTTCCAGGAATGTCATCGGCTTTCTGTTAACCGGCTGTGCTCTATTAGTGAGTGCTTGCATGATGTAACCGATGTTTTAAACGTTTCG
Source organism: Bacteroidota bacterium (assembly GCA_021824365.1). Classification (GTDB taxonomy): domain Bacteria; phylum Bacteroidota; class Bacteroidia; order Chitinophagales; family Chitinophagaceae; genus Hydrotalea. The sequence goes on from JAKAKY010000139.1 coordinate 5,244, forward strand.
CAAAAATATTTTTATTGTAACTAGTATCCAAGTTTATATTGTTGAATTCCGTGATTCAGGAATTTGTTGGATACCTTTTTATTTTCCTAACCACAAAATCACAGCTCCGGTAATCAGCATATTAGCCAACGCCAATGGCACCAGTGATTTCCAACCCAGGTTCATTAACTGGTCATACCTAAAGCGCGGTATCGTCCAACGAACCCACATAAATATGAAAATGAAAATGACCACTTTTACCAATAAAGCTATTACGCCTATAATGGCTGCAACATTGGGCGATAGAAGGTTTTCGTTTAAAAAAGGTACATCATAACCGCCAAAGTAAAGTGTTGCCATTACCACACTGCTAATAAACATATTCACATATTCTGAAAACAGGTAGAACCCTAATTTCATAGAAGAATATTCCTGATGGTAACCAAAGTTTAATTCATTTTCTGCTTCCGGCAAATCGAAAGGCGTTCTGTTACACTCTGCAAATGCACAGATGATGAATATTAAAAAGCCAAGGGGCTGATATACAATATTCCACCAATGGCCGGGTTCTATTTGTTGTTTTACAATTTCTCCTAACTGCAAAGTGCCTGTTGTCATTAATAAGGCAATTAAGCTTAGTCCCATAGCTAATTCATAACTAATGGCTTGAGATGCACCCCGAAGTGCTGCCATTAAAGAGAATTTGTTGTTAGATGCCCAACCGCCAATCATAATGCCATATACACCCAAACTTACTACGGCAAAAATGTATAAAATACCAATGTTTACATCGGCAATTTGCAAGGGAATGACTCTGCCAAACAAATGCACATCGCTACTCCATGGTATTACGGCGCTGGTCATTAAAGCAGCAGTCATGGCCAAAAACGGGCCTAAAATAAATAATACTTTATTGGATGTGTTGGGAATAATTTCTTCTTTCATGATGAGTTTTAACCCATCGGCAAAAGGCTGTAATAAGCCAAACGGGCCTGCACGATTGGGACCGGGCCTGTCTTGTAAAACAGCTGCCACCTTACGTTCTGCAAATGTGGTATACAATGCTATACCTAAGCTTGCAAAAATGACTATGGCAATTAGAATTAATTTTTCCAGAAACAATATCCAGTCTATACTTAGTAACATGGTAAATATTGATTGAGTGTTATTGGTTAAAATCGGTTGAGTGAGCCGGGCGTTCCAACCGGCTTAAATGTATATTGGGTTTATTCACTTCACTTACACTATGAATATCCATCAATAGCTTCGGACTTCTGCCCTTCATGATTTCAGGAAAAGTTTCCGTAGGTTTTACTAAACCAACATATTTGTTTTGTGAAATCACGGAGTGCCTGTTCATGTTTGTTGGACCTTCAATTACCCAATCGGCCAGATTTTTCTTTTCAAAACGGCATTCATTACAAATCCATCCTGTTTTACCGTTGGAGGCTTCTTTTACTTCGCCCCACTCATCTTTACGGGCAGTTACTCTAAATACTTCATCACCTCTTAACCAAAGTTGTACCTCACCGCAACACTTGTCACAATGCCTGTGTGCATTGACCGGCTTTGTGAACCATACCCTGTTTTTAAAGCGGAATGTTTTATCGGTTAATGCCCCTACCGGACAAACATCGATAACATTGCCAATAAATTCGTTGTGCAGGTTTTTTTGAATGAAAGTAGCAATTTGGGCATGATCACCTCTGTCTAATACCCCATGTTCTCTTTTGGGAGAAAGTTGATCGGCAACAAACACACAACGGTAGCAGAGTATGCAACGTGTCATGTGTAATTGAATATATTCTCCTAAATCTACTTTTTTGAATGTACGCTTTTGAAATTCGTACCGACTGCCTTCTTTGCCATGTTCGTAACTTAAATCCTGTAAATGACATTCACCGGCCTGATCGCAAATGGGGCAATCTAATGGATGATTAATCAATAAAAATTCAACCACTCCAGCCCTGGCTTCCTGTACACGTGGTGAAGTGATATTTTTTACTTCCATGCCATCCATAACGGCAGTTCGGCAGGAAGCCACAAGTTTTGGCATGGGGCGAGGGTCTTTTTCTGAGCCTTTGCTGACTTCTACCAAACAGGTACGGCATTTACCGCCACTGCCCTGCAATTTGCTGTAATAACACATAGCAGGAGGTGTTACCTCGCCACCAATTTTACGGGCTGCCTGCAAAATAGAGGTACCTGCAGGTACTTCAACCGTAATATTATCGATGGTTACTTTAAATAGTGTTTCGTCTGACATATCGTAAATTTCAAAAATTCAAAATTACTCTCTCAACCCCCTATGGTATTATGCACCGGCAGTCACCTGAAGCGGATCGGCATAATGTGCCAGGCCAAAATTGCTTAGCTGTGCTTCATGCGGATGCAATACATGCCACTCAAACTCATCACGGAAATGACGGATAGCAGCTGCAACAGGCCAGGCAGCCGCATCGCCTAAGGGGCAAATGGTATTACCTTCAATTTTACCCTGTATATCCCACAACAAATCAATATCACTCATTTTACCTTCCCCTTTTTCTAAGCGCAGTAAAATTTTCTCCATCCAGCCGGTACCTTCTCTGCAGGGCGAACATTGTCCGCAACTTTCATGACGGTAAAACCGGGCCAAAGTGTAAGTATGGCGCACCACGCACTGGTCTTCATCCAGCACAATAAATCCACCGCTACCCATCATACTGCCTGCGGCAAAACCACCATCGCTCAAACTTTCGTAGTTCATGTAACGGGTTTCGCCTTTGGCTGTTTTCAATAATAAATTGGCAGGTAAAATAGGAACTGAAGAACCACCGGGAATACAAGCTTTTAATCGCTTTCCGTTTTTAATGCCACCACAATATTCTTCGCTGAAAATAAATTCTTCCACACTAATGGTCATATCAATTTCATATACACCGGGTTTATTGATATTGCCGCAGGCAGAAAAGATCGGAA
>JAKAKY010000140.1 GCA_021824365.1 Bacteroidota bacterium
CTTTTTATGGCGCGGATTGGCCGATTTAGCACAAAAATACCTTCACAAAGGCAGTTTAATTTATGTAGAAGGCCGTTTACGTACCCGCAGTTGGGAAGATAAAGAAGGCAATAAAAAGTTTGCAACAGAAGTGGTAGGCGATAATTTGATTATGTTAGATAAACGTGCCGATGGGCATTCCGGTAATCATCCGGATAGTACTGAGGGTTATGGTGGCGATGATGCGCCGCCTATGATTGACCCGACAGAAAATATGCCTTATTGATTTTTCAAATTTAAAAATGATATTTTTGTCAAACAGGTGCCTTTTTAATGGGTACCTGCTATTTATTCATTAAAATAAATTATTTTGGATCATCACCCGGCATTTTACTTATTTACATTACTCAATGCAGCCATTCCCCAGGGCAGTATAGCATTAATTATTTTACTTTTTGTTTTATTAGCCGTTTCTTTTTTTGTAAGCGGAGCAGAGGCAGCCTTTTTCTCACTGAAACAAAAAGACATCAACCTGCTCAAAACCAAACAAAACCCTTCTTACAAAAGAATTATCCATTTACTTACTGAACCTAAAAAACTATTGGCATCCTTACTTATTGCCAATAGTTTTATTAATATCGCCATCATCATCATTTTCAATATTGGCATTGATGAATGGATCATGAATTACCATCCTGCATTTCTGATTACCAATATTTGGATTGAATTTTTAATTAAAGTAGTTATAGTAACCGCTGTGTTATTATTGTTTGGTGAAGTAATGCCGAAAATTCTGGCCACGCAAAATAATATTCGCTTTGCTAAAGAAGTAGCCCCACTCATTGAATTCATTCATTACATCTGCAAGCGACTAAGTAATGTACTGGTAAAATATTCAGATATTATTGAAAGAAGATTAGCACAAAAAACAGGCAGTATTACCAGCGATGAATTGTACCATGCTATTGAAATTACCAAATCGGGTACCAATGAAAATGAAAAAAACATTTTAAAAGGCATCATCAAATTTGGTAACATTACGGTAAAACAAATCATGAAGGCCCGCTTAGAAGTGCATGGCGTAGAATACAATACCAATTTTCATGCATTGCTACAATCAGTTGCTGATATGAGCTACAGCCGTGTACCTGTATATAAAGAAGGTTTAGACGAAGTAGTGGGCATACTCCGCACCAAAGACCTTCTGCCCTTTTTAAACGAACCCGATACATTTGAATGGCATAACCTTATTTCACCCCCTTATTTTGTGCATGAGCATAAAATGATTGAAGATTTGTTACGCGAATTTCAAAGCAGGCGAATTCACTTTGCGATTGTAGTAGATGAATTTGGCGGCACCAGCGGTATTGTTACATTAGAAGATATTTTGGAAGAAATAATTGGCGATATTAAAGATGAGTTTGATGAAGAGGAATACGGCTACCGAAAATTAGACGATTACAATTACATATTTGAAGGAAAAATAATGATAAATGACGTTTGCAAAATAATGCAACTGCCGGTTGATACCTTTGATACATTAAAAGGCGAGAGCGATTCATTAGCCGGATTGGTGTTAGAAATTGCAGGCGACATTCCTAAAAAAGGACAAATAGTATCTATACCCGGATTTGATTTTATAATGCTGGAAGTAGAGAAAACAAGAATTAACAAAATTAAAGTGACCATTAGCAAAGTAGCAAATGATTGAACAACTGTAGCTTTGCCACTGATATATCCCTGTAACATGCTATTTTTTCAACAACACAAAGCCCATATCATTATTTGCATTGCTTTTATGGCATTAGCCTGCAACAGTCCGTTTGTACCCAAACCAAGAGGCTACTTTAAAATCAACTTCCCACAACGCCAATACCAAACTTTTTATCAGCCCGGCTACCCCTATACGTTTGAGTATCCGGTATATGCACAAGTGGTGAAGGACTCTACTTTTTTTGGTGGAAAAACAGAAAACCCCTGGTGGATTAATATTGATTTCCCGCAATTTAATGGTCGTATTTATGTAAGCTACAAAACCATTGGCCCCAACAATTTTCAGAAATTAGTGAACGATGCTTTTACCCTTACCAACAAACACAGCGAAAAAGCTTATTCAATTGATGATTCATTAATAGCAACACCGAATGGCGTACGTGGTATGTTTTTTAAAGTAGGCGGAAATGTAGCTACTGCCAACCAGTTTTTCTTAACCGATTCAACCCATCATTTTTTAAGAGGTGCCCTTTATTTTGATGCTACTCCCAATCAGGATTCATTAGCGCCCGTTAACCGCTTTTTGGTAGAAGATATGAAACACCTCATCAATAGTTTTAAGTGGAAGTAATAGCACAATAACAATATTCCATTCAATTCCCTTATACAAAAGTCAGATACTTCACCCAAAACAAATTGATATACACTACACACTAATGATGGCGGTAGTATCCCCTACCAAACATTAATTGCATGCAGATAAAACACTTACTGATTATTTTGATACTTTGGATCAAAATCAACCATCCATTGTATCCCAAATTTATCTTTAAACATTCCAAAGTAAGAGCCCCAGGGGCTGTTGCCAATAGGCATTTCAACCACACCACCTGCCGAAAGTCCATTAAATAAATGATCAGCTTCTGCTTTGCTTTCTGCACTAATAGAAATTGAATACCGGTTACCTTCCTGCATTGTATGACCCATACTTTCTAAAAAGTCGGTAGCCATTAACACATTTCCTTTACCAATGGGTAGAGCAATATGCATTATTTTATTGGCATCTTCTTCTGATAATGGATGTTCGGGATTGGGCATATCTTTAAAACGCACCACCAACGCAAATTCTCCTCCAAAAACTGATTGGTAGAAATGAAAGGCCTCCTCCGAATTTCCATTAAAATTTAAATAGAGATTGATGTGTGCCATAAATAGTTTTTTATGCTTTGAGTAATTGTTCAATATCAAATTTAGTCATTTGCATAAACGCATACATAACCCTGGGTGCTTTTTCCGGGTTATTCATTAGTTCTCCCAAAATGGAGGGAACAATTTGCCACGAGACGCCAAATTGATCAGTTAACCAACCACATTTACTATAATTACCGCCTACACCCAATTTTTCCCAGTAATAGTCAATCTCTTCCTGGGTATCGCAGGTAACCACATACGAGTTAGCCGGTGAAAACCGGTATTCAGGTCCACCATTCAATGCCATGAATTTTGTTCCATTCAGCCCAAAAATAACCACCATTGGATTTTCAGAAATAATTTTTGATTGTCTGAATACAGAACAATAAAATGTTGCTGCTGTTTTGGCTTTTCCATCAAACCACAAACAGGGGAAAATGGGATTGTACATATTATATTTTTTAATTTAATTACTTCTCTTTAAATTTTAATTGAGTAATACATTCTGTTAGATGTCAGGTTGATAATTTTCAATACGATTATTGCCGTAAAAACCTGTTTCATTTTGTTTGTATAATTATTTTTAAAATTGACAAGAACGTAAAACTGATTCCCGTTTATTGTATTTTTTTTACAAGTATTTTATCAATCCGTCTTCCGTCCATGTCGACAATTTCTATGGATAGATTTTCCCATTTCAATTTGTCTCCTGTATGAGGGATTTTTTTACCAAAGTGAAGTACAAGTCCACCTACAGTAATTACTTGTGATAATGTTTTGTCTTCCGCTATTTCAATTTCAAAATAACGGGCAAATTCCGGAAGCGGTACTAAAGCGTCAACAAGAAAAGAACCGTCATCACGGGGAATGATTTCTTTCTTCTCGTGCAATTGCTTAACAAAATCGCCCACAAGTGTGTCCACCAGGTCATTCATTGTAAGAATTCCCTGTACACCTCCAAATTCATCAACAACCAATGCTATCTGTTGTTTTGATTCCTTAAATCTTTCAAGTGCTTTGTATCCAGCAGTGTTTTTTGTCAGGAATAATGGTGGCTTCAAGAGTTTTTCCAATTCAAATAGTTCATTTAAGAGGAGCGCGTTCAGTATATCCTTCGAGTAAACCATGCCCGCTACATTATCTATATTTTCTCTGCAAACAGGAAATGATTTATGTGTGGATGAAGTTATTTTCAATTTAATTTTTTCTAAAGAATCATTTATATTAAGCCAATCAATATCCATTCTCTGTGTCATCAGTGTGTTGATTGTTCGGTCTCCAAGATAAAACACATTCTCAACAATATCTTGTTCTATTTCCTGAACTGCTCCGGTTTCAGTGGCTTCCTGAATGATAGATTTGATTTCTTCTTCTGTAACATGGCTTTCGTTTGACTTTTTGATGTTAAGTATTTTAAGCAGTAAATCGGTCGTGAATGCAAGAAGCCAGATAAATGGAGCTGCAATAACTGAAATAATATACATAGGATAGGATAAAATTTTAGTAATAGTTTCAGGCATGGTAAGTCCTATCCGCTTGGGGACAAGTTCGCCAAGCACAAGAGAAAAGAAAGTCAGAATAATCACAATTAGGGTTATTGCCAGTGTTTCGCTGTAAGGTTTTAGTAATTCAAAAGTATGCAGGTAACTATTAAAGTCGTCTTCTATTTTGTCAGCGCTGTATATTCCTGTAAGAATACCTATAAGCGTAATTCCTATTTGTACAGTAGAAAGAAATCTACTCGGATTGCGGGAAAGTTCAAGTGCTTTTTTTGCAGGTTTATCTCCTTTTCTTGCAGCTGCCTCCAGGCGAGATTTTCTGGAAGAAACCATTGCAATTTCCGCCATGGCGAAAACACCGTTAAGCAAAATGAGAAAAAAAATTATTAGTATTTCTGTCATTGCCTTTCCTTAAATTAAAAAAATCCGGACTATAAAACAGGGCATTTGGTTAACCAAATATGTCTTCTTATAGTTATCAATAACACAAGATAAAGATAGTAAATTGGATTTTGTTTCTTTTATCTGTCCGATAATGAAGGTTAGATCTCCGGCAGCTCAACGCTTTGAGTTATGCTAATTTCGGTAAAATGGTTATCACCAGAGAAATTTATTATCATTTCAATTCAAAAAGATGAAAGAGATACAAAAACTACCATTCCATTTCACCAGCAACTAATGCAAAATGAAGATTTTAGAAAAGGAAATTTTACAACTAAATTTTTGGAAGGCTTTACAATGAAATGAAGTGAGTTGTTTCCTGCTACTTTTTGCCTGTTCCTATTTTAAGTTCACAGGAAAAGTAAATATAATACTATTCGAACTGTATTACATAAAAAATTGTTCTGAAACTATCTTCCCATCTTTTACCCCGTAAACACAAAGCTCAGTCATATCCATATTTCCGCCATCCTTCATGGTAACATTCATTCTCATCGTACATGCAAATGAGTTGAAACCAACCAATGGATCAGAGATAGTAATACCGTGCATTTCCTGCACCATTGAATTCCATTTTTCTCCCTTTTCTTTAATTGCCTGCAGTCCCCTTGTTTCTTTCTCAAAAGCGGGAGTAGCATGAGATTCAATACTCACAGCATCATCAGAAAATAATTCTTTTTGCGCTGTGTCAAAATCACCTTTACGACATAGCTCAACAAGACTGTTTGCAATTTGCTCTGTTGTCATAACTATTTTTTTTCTAAACTAATGAATTTTTTATTTTGATAAAAGCAATTACTCAAATAGTAACAATTGCTTAACATAAATCTGCTTTTTTTTTGAGCAGGTTTTTTGTCATCAGGCTTTACCATAATGCTTATATAACCCGGAGATATACTCATTATTGCTTTGTTTAATTCATTACCTTAGCAAATTCATCTTTTAAATCAGGCCAATATGCTATCATTGCTTACACGCCAAGCCGATATTGCCGTAATTCTATTTTAATTGATAGCTTAATAATTCCCAAATGCCATTTCCTGGAAGTTGTCCTAAGCTGTATTCGTTTTGATAAAACTTTGTCATTCCAATATTTGGTGTTAACCAAATTGTGTCTTTGGTGAATGAATTAACAACGTAACCAACCGTTTTTGATAATTCAAAAGTACTGTCAAATGTACCCGCCGGAACTGTTAAGCTGCTTTCATTTAAAACTTTTGTTGTGTCACCAAAAAATTTGTCTGTAAACCATTTGTTGTTTACTTGTAACGGGAAAATGTATCGTCGCTTTTCGTCGGGCATTTGAGTTGTGCAAGTCAAACATGGAACCCCGTAGAAAACTGCTTTTTGCTCGTCAACAACAACGAAAGAACTATCCAATAAATATTTTCGGTTCGTTGCATCTTGTAAAGTGCTTGTCCAAATTGTTACATTTTGTCCATCCGGGAGTATGCCAGTACCCACAATGTCAACGAAAATATATTGTTCGCTATTAGAACCGTCATTATACTTATAAACCCAATGATTACCTACTTTATCAGGGAACTGTTGATTTGAAGAAGTGTTAGATGGCGAATTATTTTCTTTACTGCATGATACCATGAAAATTAGCAGAAAAAATGTGAAGTAAAATTTCATGATCTGTCTTTTTAAAGATGACAATTATATCCGACAGAACGTTGCAAAGATTACCGTTAACGGTTCGGATATTGGCAGTAGTTTTTATCGATTGTAATCCATTTCGGCTTTTAATAACCGGGAAATTTCCTTTTTATTTTTTTCGCTGTCTCCACGCCAATGTCCAATAATTTTGCCTTGTCTATTGATGAGAATGGATGTGATCCACCCGTATATTCAATTCTGCAATATCACACCCTAACCATTCACTATACATCCTTATATCCCTTTCCATCAACGTCCCTATTTCTCCCGTCAAAATATGAAACCGATATTTCGGTACCAACACAATGGGATAATCACATTTATATAACACATAGGATTGCTTCTTATATTTGCTCATCCCGCAAATTTAGGAATACGGCATAGCCCCAAGTTCATTACTACCACCAAAGGCGGAGGGTTTCTACGTCATACTAAAAAAGTTTGTTGTTCATATCTGTCTTATTTTTTCAAATTTTAATCGTTTGCCTTTTGTATCGCTTGCTATGTTTCCACTGGCATATACTAAATTTCCATTGACGAATGTGTGAGTGATGGTGCTTTGAAAAATTTGGCTGGTGAGTGGCGACCACTGGCATTTATACAATAGGTTTTGCTGATTTACCTGCCACGGTTTATTTATATCTGCTAAAACTAAATCGGCAAAATATCCTTCTCTTATGTAACCTCTTTCTTTGATGCGATAAATTTCAGCAACATGGTGGCTGGTTTTTTCTACTATTTTTTGTAAACTTATTTTGCCCTGATGATACAGTTCAAGCATCATTGGTAGAGCATGTTGCACTAATGGAGCTCCTGATTTTGCCTGAAAATAAATTCCTTCTTTTTCAGAAAGTAAATGCGGTGCATGGTCGGTGGCGATAGTATCTAACTTGTTATTTAAAAGCGATTGCAGCAATCCGTTTTTATCGGCTTCGGTTTTAATGGAAGGATTCCATTTTATTTTGTTGCCTAATCTTTTGTAATCATTGTCGGAAAACCAAAGATGATGCACACATGCTTCAGCGGTGATTCGTTTTTGACGAATTGGAATTTTATTGTCAAGCAAATTTGCTTCTGCTGAAGTTGAAATGTGTAAGAGATGAAGTCGGTTGTTGTGTTTGTGTGCAATTTGCAAAACCCTTTCGGTTGCTTTTACACAAGATTCTTCGCTTCTTATTTGTGCATGTAGTTGTATGGGAATGTCATTACTAAATTCTTTCCGATATTTTTCTATGTTTATTTTAATTATGTTATCGTCTTCGCAATGCAAAGCAACCAATGAATTTGTTCTTGAAAAAAGTTGTTCTAAGAATTCAGGATAGTTTGCCAGTATGCCTTCATCAGAATTAAAATAAAGCCCATCATCACTGATGCCGCAAACATTTTCGTTGTTTGTTTTTAATGCTTCCTCCAAATTATTTTTGCTAACACCCATGAAGAAAGAATAATTAGCAAGCGATTTTTGAGAGGCACGGATGTATTTATCTTCTAACAATTGTTGCGTTAGAGTATGGGGAATGGTATTAGGCATATCCATGTAAGATGTGATGCCTCCTGCAACTGCCGCTTTGGATTCCGAATAAATGTCTGCTTTGTGTGTAAGCCCGGGTTCACGAAAATGCACCTGGTCATCAATCATACCGGGTAGTAAATACAAACCTTCG
>JAKAKY010000141.1 GCA_021824365.1 Bacteroidota bacterium
AAAAAAATCGAGCGATTCTGTAATATGCCAAATAGCCAATCGGGTATTTTGGTTAATAATTTGTTGATAAAACAAAGGCATACTAAAAGGAATGATTCTTCATGCAGAATTACGAATTATATTGCAATGCACAATGTAAATAACACTAAAACATGAATTTGCTGATACAATACATTGCTTTTTATCAACCCTTAAATAGCTAACACGCATGATTTTATCAGATACAAGAATTTTGGAAGAAATGGGAAATGGCACCATTAAAATTGAACCCTTTTTACCTGACTGTTTGGGCAGCAATAGTTATGATGTACATCTGGGAAGTACTTTGGCCACTTATAAAGACCATATTTTAGATGCCAAACAACACAATACAATAGAATATTTTGAAATTCCGGAAGAAGGATTTGTTTTGTATCCGCATATTTTTTATTTGGGTGTTACTGCAGAATATACTGAAACCCATGCGCATGTACCATTTTTAGAAGGCAAATCATCCACCGGCAGGCTGGGTATTGATATACATGCCACCGCCGGAAAAGGAGATGTTGGATTTTGTGGTAACTGGACTCTGGAAATATCAGTAAAACAACCGGTTAAAATTTATAAAGGAATGCCCATTGGGCAATTAATTTACTTCCCTGTTGATGGAAATATTGCCGTGAAATATAACCAGAAAGCCAATGCTAAATATAGCCATCAGCCCAATAAACCCATTGAAAGTATGATGTGGAAAAACAAATTTTAATTCAATACATAAATAGCAAAGTTTAAAATTGCTGCAAAACACACCCAGGATAAATAAGGAATTAATAACCAGGCTGCCCATTTTTGAACAGAGGCACTGTATACAATAGTGAGTAAAATAAACAACCACATCACCAAAATTTCTGCCAATGCCCACCCTGTTTCATGAAAATAAAAAAAGATAAGCGACCAGGCCATATTGAGCAGGAATTGAATAACAAAAAACAACATTGCCCTGTTTTTTTTATAAGAAACAGGGCTATTCCAAAGTAAATAAAAAGAAACCCCCATTGAAGCATAAAGAAATGTCCAAACCGGGACAAATATGCTGTTGGGTGGATTAAAAAAAGGTTTATTTAATTGAGCATACCATGTGGTAATTTGTGTTATTGTAACAATACCACCTGCAGCTCCTAAAGCCATAATAACAACCACTGAAACAACCAATTTTAAAACACTAAATTTTCCCATATTTTTTTTGATAGGCAATTAATAAACCCACTACTTCATTATAACTATTAATACCATTCTTTTGTTGATTGGCTCTTAAATATACATCATACAAATTCATCATTTGCGGCGCTATATTGTTTTGTTCCTCCATAAAAAACCGATTTACCCGCTTAAAATCATTTTTAACCAATGTATCTAAGGCCGGGCTTGCATCCGGAAAAGTATTGCGCAGTAATAATTCGTTAAATACATATTTATATAACTCACTGTAACAAGAATAGGAAACATAGGCATTCCCTGATTCGCTGGCCACCAAATAACCTACAAAATTCGCTTCTTCTTCGCCGGCATAACCAATTTGATGCGCTATTTCATGCAAAACCGTATAAGGTATTAATATCCGAGGCATATTAGCCCTAATCTGCGCCTCGCCTGTAAAGGGATTATAATAGCCACCCCATCCAAAATATTTTGCCCAAGGGGTGAATAAACTGCTTTTAATACCTGGATAATGGTATTGAAGAAATAGTTGGCGCTTAGCTGCCCAACTATAATACCTGGGTGCCTGCTGATACAATTTGGCCAAAGCAGGAGTGGGTAAAATAGAATCTGCAGTTATTTGTTTCCGCAGTTCGTTTAACCGATAAGCTAAACTATCCCGCAAAACACATAATTCATCAGTGGTATAGGGCTTTACCTCTATACCGAGCTGATAGGCAATACCCAACCTGTGGTAATTCAATCCCCAGCTTAACATAAACCATATGTATCCTACTCCCCCAATTTTCAACATTCTTGTTAATAAGCATCGGATACCTGACCTGTTTTTTTGAAACAGCAGTTTTCCCAATTTAAAAACCGAATACCCCAGGTAAAATCCAGCCAAAACATACAACACATCACCTATACTAAATGGTAACCTGCCTGTTAGCCATCGTAACATTTCTGCATAAATCCGGTATAATCTTGCACTGTATAATTTTTCAATGTAATATGGATAAAATGTGGCCAATAGAATACAGCCAATCAGGAAAAACAAAACGAACCATACCAAATTCAGCTTTACCCAAAACTGTTTTACGCTTAATTTCATGATGAATTTTCCGGATAATGAAATGGGTTGAATAATTTCCTTTTGCTCTTTCAATTCAAAAATGTACCTTTGCCCACCCTAAAAAACAAACCATGAGCCATAACAGGGAATTTGAAATAGCTTTTGTTGGATTGAAACCAGGGCTTCATGCTTTTGAATACAGGGTTGAAGATAAGTTCTTTACAGCTTATGGGTATCAGGATTTTAATAATTGCCATGTAAATATCAAATTAAGCCTCGATAAAAAGAATGGTTTTATGCAATTGAAATTTGATATTGATGGTACAGTTGATATTCAATGCGACCGGTGTGGTAATCCACTCACCAAAATACTTTGGGATGAATTTAATATGGTGGTAAAAATAGTGGAAGAACCGGAAGCGATGAATGCACAGGAAGAAGACCCGGATGTTTTTTATATTGGCAAAGGTGAAAGCCATTTGCTGATTGCAGACTGGATTTATGAATTCATTAATCTGTGCTTACCCATTCAAAACATGTGTAATCCTGATGAATATGGTGGCCCACAATGCAATCAGGCAGTTTTAGAACAGCTCAAAAAAATGGAAGAGCAAATAAACAATGGAAATAACCCTTCATGGAAGGGTTTGGATCAAATAAAAGGTTTAGAATAAATTTTTTGAAAGTATAAATTTTAGGTTATGCCAAATCCAAAACGCAGACATTCACAACAACGTAGTGCAAAAAGAAGAACGCATTACATTGCTGAAACCGTAACATTAAGTAAAGACACTACAACCGGTGAAACACATGTACGCCATCGTGCACATGTAAGTGAAGGTAAATTGTACTATAAAGGAAAATTAGTAGCTGAAAAAGCACCATTAAAAGCTTAATTTCCTATTACATATTTGCATACTGCTATTTGTTTTTTATAACGGATAGCAGCTTTTTTTGTTTTTATTAATACCTTTACCAAAGCATGTATTGCCTGCAACCAATCGTTGTAGTTGTTCAGATTTATAATATTAGTCTACTTTTTAACGTTAAGCTACACAACGTTTTAAAAAATCCATTTCTTTGTTGAGCATTAAAACAGACAGAAAAAAATGAATATAGGAATAGATTTAATGGGTGGTGATTATGCTCCTTTAGAAGCAGTAAAAGGTATTCACGAATACCTGCATTCCGGTAAATTCTCAAAAAAAACCAACTTAACCATAACGGCAATTGGTAACCGTGATGCAATTGCACCCTTATTTACCGCGCATCAATTAAATCATATTGCCATTATTCATGCAGATGAAGTAATTGGCTACCATGAACATCCTACCAAAGCGTTAAAAGAAAAACCCAATAGTTCCATTGCCATTGGCTTTCATTTATTAGCCACACAAAAAATTGACGCCTTTATCAGTGCCGGTAATACCGGAGCCATGCTGGTAGGTGCATTGTTTAGTATTAAAGCCATAGAAGGGGTAATCAGGCCAACAATCGCTACTATTATTCCTAAAGTAAGTGGCCGTACAGGTATTTTGCTGGATGTTGGTTTAAATGCAGATTGCAAACCCGAACACTTAGATCAGTTTGCCGTTTTAGGAAGTTTATATGCACAACATATTTTAAATATTACTAACCCAAAAGTTGGTTTATTAAATGTGGGTGAAGAAGAAGGAAAAGGAAATATTTTAGCCCAAACTACTTATCCTCTTTTAAAAAATAATCCACATATTCAATTTGCCGGCAACGTAGAAGGAAGAGATTTGTTTGAAGATAAGGCTGACATTATTGTTTGTGATGGATTTACAGGCAACGTAGTGCTAAAATTAGCCGAAAGTTTTTATGATATTGCCTGCAAAAGAAATTTACAGAATGATGCCTACATACAACGCTTTCATTATGAAAATTATGGAGGCACACCCGTTTTAGGCGTTTCAAAACCGGTGATTATTGGGCATGGCATCAGTAATGCTAAAGCTTTTGCTAATATGATAGATGTAGCCGAAAAAATGATTGAAACAGAACTCTGCAAAAAAATTCAGGTTAGTTTTAAAGCAAGTTGAGCTGGCTTGATCAGCCAATCCCAAAACAGCGTTATACCTTCACTCCTTTTTCTATTGCATGAACTATATCAGTTTGATAATTTCCTGAGAGATAAATGGTTTGTAATGGATAAGCAAACTCAATCCCCCCTTTTTCAAATTTTTCGAAAATAGCCAGATGAATGGCCTGAACCATATTCATATACAATAAATAATCCGGCGTTTCAATGTAATAAACGTATTCGAAATTGATAGCAAAATCACCAAATGATTTCAGGTGTGCCCTATCAAACCTGGCACCGGACTCAGTAACAATTTCTTTTAACATTTGGGTAAAACCTTTAAATGCAGGGCGCTGGTTTGATACACTACACCAATGGAGCTTACCACTCTCCTCCTTTCCATTCTTTTAAAGTTATGAATGGTTGATTTTACCAATTCTGCATTGGGTATTACTAATTGCTACCCATCTAAACTTCTTAAATGTGAGGTTGTGATACCAATTCTTTCAATTACCCCACTTGTAGGGCCAGCAACAATAAAATTGCCAATTTCAAATGGTTTATCAAAAAATATAACCAGATAACTAAATAAATCGCTTAAAATATTTTGAGCGGCTAAGGCAATGGCTATACCCCCAACGCCTAATCCGGCAATAATGGTGGTTACATTATAGCCTAAATTATCCAATAGCATGATAAACCCTGCACCCCATACCAATACTTTTATTAATATTAAAACACCGTTTAATTATTTTACCCTTTCATCCGGTTCGTTTTTAAGATGCATGTATAACAAAACCAGACTGTGCAACAGGTAATTAATGAATCGAACGGAATAATATATTGGTAATAACAGAAAGCCCTCCTGCTAATACTCGCTCAGCTTTAGGCGAAAATGTGAGGGGGGTAATAATGGTATAATTGATAAAAAGATAGGCATAGGGTATTAAAAATCTTTCTGCCGCCACCACTACCTGGTCATCAAATTTATTTTCTGTTTTACTGGTTTTTTTTGCAGTAAAAGAATGATGTATTTTTTAAAAAATTTGAGAAGTAACCAAACAAACAACATCCATCCCAACACTATCACATCATCTAATACCGTGTTTTTCCAAAAAATATGTTGCATAAAATTTTGCATCATGTCAAAAATTTTAACGTGAAATGATAATAACTTAAGCATCCTTTTTAACCAAAAAAATACCTGCAAGGTGAGACATTCAATCAGCAAAAGCATTCAAATTATTGAAAAGTTATTTATGCCTTAGTGCTATTTAATAATAAATTAAGTGCATTCGGGCCTTCACAACATATCATATCAATACAACTTAAATTTTTCTGAAAGCCAATTTTAGCTTCAAAAACTTGTGGATAATAAACAGGTTGACCAATATTTTGGAAATTATTAGGGCTGAACTTGTTTCTATAATCTGTAACAAAATTAGGGTATTGTGGTAAAAACTGGTCGGTAAACGACAAATTGACAGAGCATTTTAAACACTGAAGTACCCATTTTAAAGTAGCAACATTTAAATCAAAAAGCCGTTCATACTCCCCAAAAATTACTTCATGCAGCGAATCGGCATAGTATTCAAAAAAAGGAGATCGGTTATAACAAGAAACAATTGTACGCCAATGTTGAATTGGCCATTTGGATGGATAGTCAATTTTTACCGAACGAAATAAGCCTTTCTGATCTCTTCCTTTTAACACCGGAACCGTTAATCCAATAACTCCATTTGCACCAGCCACTATGCAACGATTCCTAAAACTCATTTTTTGCCAGTTATCGCATAATTCAATTTTAACATTTGAAAAATGAACTAAAGTTTTAAGTAATACAACGTTTATAAAATACTGATTATCAATAATTAATGTTGATTCATTATTCATTTTTCGATTCAATTTATTTATTTGAAAAATTTGTTTAAAAGGTTGTCAAAATTATAAACTAAAATAAACAAACAAAAGTTCTAAATAATTGAAAAACAATAATTTACATTAATAATTTAATACTAAATTTTATCGTACTTAATTTTAAACACTTTAGTTACAAAAATTCTAAATTGTTTAGCATCAAAATTACATCTATTTTTTTGCTCATTGGCGTAACTGAAATTTTTAATTACTTTTCCGGTAAAATAATAGTGCAGTGAAAATTAACCTACTCCTATCCTTTTGCATTTTAGTGTTGGTTGGTTGTCAACAACCCCAGGCCTTCATTTTCCGTTCCATTAACAATGTTGCCTTCATGCCAACCGGAAATGATTCCATTGGTGTGCGGTTAAATTTGGGATTTACCAATCCGAATAATTTTAATGTAGTGTTGAAAAAAGTGGAAGGGGATATTTTTGTGAATGGCGATTTTATTGGCCAATACCGGTTAGATACTTTATTAAAAATTGACAAAAAGTCAGCCTTTGATATTCCGGCTGCATTGACCGTTTCCAAACAAGTGCTTTACAAAAATGCTTGGAACAGCCTTTTGCAAAAAGAAGTTTTGTTAGAAGTAAAGGGGTATAGTAAGGTGGGAAAATCAGGCATTTTTATCCGATTGCCGTTCGACTATAAGGGCAACCAGCGCATTCCATTTTTATAAAAACTGTAGCATTATTGCACGGGTGGAATATGGCAGGGTTTACTCTTTTGCGGTCCGCCGCCATCTTCTGCCCGCTTACAAACAGGAGGTAATTTTTTATAAGCATCCGGCTCCGCTTTTTCATCATCAGCATCAAAACCGGCATTATTAAGTGCTGTTTTAATGTCATCAACCGATACCCTGTCGGGTACATATTGTACCCTGATTTCACCTGCCAATAAATTGATTTTCCATTGTATCATCCCTTTTTGCATATTGGCATTGTTTTCAATAATCAGGTATTTATCTAACCTTTCTTTGCATTGCCAGCATTTTAAGTTGTCTGATTTAATGGTTACCCATTGGGGTTTGGCCGACATTACCTGGCTTTGAGCATGGTATGTAATGCATCCCAAAATAAAAAATAGTAACATTTTTTTTATCATGATACACAATTTTGAGCTATTCAACTAACAATTTAGCCTTTCCAATTGGCCGGATCTGTTCTCCAATTTAGTAATAATTGCTCAGTTGAAGCATCAACCAGCTTTTTTTCCATCGCTAAATCAATTAAAACACCATAATTGGTTAATGATCGATACACTATTCCTGCTTCTTTAAATGCAGTGTCAGCAGCTTCAAAACCATAGGCAAAAATAGAAACCATACCTATTACGTCCATGCCGGCATCCTGTAACACTTTTACCACTTGTAAACTACTTTTTCCTGTTGATATTAAATCTTCTACCACTACCACTTTTTTTCCGGGAAAAACAACACCTTCTATCTGATTACCCAAACCATGTTCTTTGGGTTTAGGCCGAATATATAAAAAAGGTAATTTTAACTGGTCTGCTGCCATAGCTCCCCAGGCAATACCCGCAGTGGCAACACCGGCAATGGCATCTGCGGCATCAAATTCAGTAAACAGCACATTACAAAGTTCACTCTTAATAAAATCACGTTCATAAGGATAAGAAAGTACCTTTCGGTTATCGCAATAAATAGGACTTTTCCAGCCACTAGCCCAAGTAAAGGGATGGATCGGATTTAATTGTATCGCTTTTATCTGTAATAATTTTTCGGCAACTACCCGTTCGTTGGTCTGCATATTTTCATTCATTTATTCGCAAAAAATCAATCAATTTTTACGCTAAATTAAGCTTAGCTGTGCCGATGAATGGTGTAACTTGCCT
>JAKAKY010000142.1 GCA_021824365.1 Bacteroidota bacterium
TGTATATGTCTAGTGCCTTTGTTTTGTAAATATTCAATCCGGCCTCTAATGAATTTCTTTCATTCACCAATGCCAGGTATTGGTTTTGTAACTGATTTACCTTGTTAAAAAAATAAATATTTAATCCGGCACTGGCCACAATGAGTATTACAGCTGCGGCTGCTGCATATTTGTACCAATTCAGGTTAGCTACCTTACCCGTAATAGTAGCCTGTGGTTGAGTGGAAGCAACCGCTGTGTCTTTAAATTCTGATTGCAATGTTTGCAACAAAGCTTGTTTAATATGTGCAGGCGGCTGTTGGGCATTAGCCATAGCTTCAGCCTCCAGCAAAGCTTCAAATGCTGCCATAGACTGATTGATTTCGGGATATTGTTTGCGCAACTGTTCCAGTTCGGCCACTTCCTGTTCAGTGGCCAAACCCAATACGTAACTTTCAATTACCCCACTTGCTATGTATGCCTGTATATCCAATTTCAATAATGTTTTAACATTTGCCTTAACTGTATTAATGCAGTTCTCAACCTGGTTTTAACGGTACCCAAAGGTATATCCAACATTTTCGATATTTCATCCTGTGTATAGCCTTCAAAATACGCCAGCTCTACCAACTGCTTTTGTTCGGGTTTTAATTGATGCACCACTTTTCTTAATCCAATTTGCTCAACAGCTATACTGGTGGTACCTGCCTGTTCATATACGCTTTCCTGCAGTTCCCGGTTTTGCTGACTGTTCTGAAAACCTTTACTTCTGATCATATCAATGGAAGCATTGCGTGCTATATTCAGCATCCAGGTAAACAAGCGTCCCTTCCCGTCATCGTATTGCGCTATTTGTTTCCAAATTTTTACAAATACTTCCTGCAACACATCATTTGCCAACCCGGTATCGGCTACAATATTTTGAATAATGCTATACAATGCACCCGAATAGTTATCATACAAATAACTAAAAGCAGCTTCATGCCGTTGTTTTAACAACATAACCAATTCAGGTTCACTGTATTTTCTTTCGTCTTGCAATGCTATTTTGGGTGTTTAAAGCAGATGGTAACTGATATACGGGAAAATAACCTGTTTGGTTTTAATGTACCAACTGTTGGTAAGCAGTTGCATCTAATAAACCGGCAACATCGGCAGGATTGTTTACTTTTATTTTAATCATCCAACCGGCACCATAAGGATCTGTATTCACCAATTCGGGCTGTTTTTCTAAAGCCGGGTTTACTTCTGTAATAGTTCCGGCAACGGGTAAAAACAAATCGCTCACCGTTTTAACGGCTTCCACTGTTCCAAAAACCGCTTCTGCATCCAGCGTTTGGTTATTGGCTATGTCTACATAAACAATATCACCTAATTCGCTTTGCGCAAAATCGGTAATACCAATGGTGGCTATATCACCTTCTAATAATATCCATTCATGGTCTTTTGTGTAACGAAGATTAGCTGGAAAATTCATAGTGCATTTTTTTACAAATATTGTTAGAAAAATTGGTTTTATGGTATTAATTCAACAAAGTAATGGTCATTCTAATATTTTTTAAAGGCAGGGTTGCTTTATCGGTGGGTTTGTGCGGCAATTTTATCAATCACTTCCAATCCGCTGATTACCTGGCCAAATACGGTGTATTGTTGGTCTGAATAAGGTGTACCCCAATTCGGGCATAGCGTTCGGCCTGTTCTTTTGTATAATGAAAATTAGGATTGGCAGGTTTTACCCGCTGCAGATAATGTGCTTGCAATGCGGCACTATCAAAAGTCTGGCCCTGTACAATATAAAATTGGCAGGCATGGCTGGCTTTTCGTGGATTACCATCTCTTGCAGCAGCTAAAGCGCCTCTTTCGTGAATAATATCATCCCTAAATTCCGGTAATATTTGCTGACTGGGTGGTGTGGGAATATACTGCATGGCCGATGTATCGGCTAATGTTTTGGTTACCGGATCACCACCTTGCATCATAAACCCGGCAATTACTCTGTGAAAAATAGTACTATCATAGGCACCTGCTGTTACATTTTTACTGAAATTATCGCGATGATTAGGTGTACTGTTATATAATTTTGCTACCATATTGCCATAGGGCGTAGTAATTAATACATGCTGTTTTTTTTCCTTCACCGTTTTTTGAGCAGAGGATAAATATACCCAACTCATAAAAATAAATACACTCAAAACAGATTTCATATAATTTTTTATTTATACTCTACTTTTCGGTATTGTTGTTCAAAATATAACAGTACATAATCTTTTAAAAAAATTTCCTGTTCGGGCAATGCCATAACCGGTATCTCTTTCAGTTGTTTAAAGTGCGGCCATCCCTCTTCATCTTTTCCTTCCAATATAAAATATCCACCGGGTGCTAATACGGTACAAACCGCCACATGCATTAAATCCTGCTTTTGTTCTTTCGATATTTTATCGCGAATAAAACCCGTTTCCTGCATCCCTATTAAAAACAAAATAGCTTCTAAATCAGGCTTTTTTCCAAACTGCTCCAATAACTTAGCTTCTAAAGCCCACCAGCGTTGCTGCAAATCATCTTGTACAAACATGCGGCAAAGGTAATTACAGTTTCCTATCCATTTAAATTATCTCTTTATCTACGCCTATATTTGCTGCAAATTGTTATTTATGTTACAGGTACAGGTGTTGCGCAACAATCCGGATTGGGTTAAAGAACGTTTAGCGCTAAAACAATTTAAGCAACCGGAATTGGTGGATGAAATCATTGACTTAGATGATGTACGCCGTAAAACACAGGCTCAGTTTGATGCAGTTCAGGCACAAGCCAATGCTGCGGCCAAAGAAATTGGCAAACTAATGGCTCAGGGGCAAAAAGAAGCGGCCGATGCCATGAAAGCCAATGTGAGTAATCTGAAACAGGAAGCCACCACTTTAAGTACTGCTTTGGCCGAAGCCGAAAAAAAATTACAAGAAAAAATTATTCAACTGCCTAATCTACCCGCAGCCATTGTACCTGCCGGCCGCTCTGCCGAGGATAATGAAGTGATGAAAACCGGCGGCCCCATGCCACAATTACCTGAAAATGCCCAACCACATTGGGAACTGATTAAGCAATATGATTTAATAGATTTTGAAACCGGTGCCAAAATAACGGGTAGCGGCTTTCCGCTGTATAAAGGCAAAGGGGCTAAACTACAAAGGGCATTGGTACAATTTTTTTTAGACCAAAATACCACTGCCGGCTATACCGAATACATTCCGCCATTTATGGTAAATGAAGCCAGTGCCTATGGTACCGGCCAATTGCCCGATAAAGAAGGGCAGATGTACCATGCTACAGCAGATAATTTTTACTTAATACCCACCGCCGAAGTGCCCGTAACCAATATTTATCGCGATACTATTTTAAAAGAAGAAGAACTTCCTGTTAAAATGACCGCTTACTCTCCCTGCTTTAGAAGAGAGGCCGGTAGTTTTGGAAAAGATGTACGCGGATTAAACCGTTTACACCAATTTGAAAAAGTAGAAATTATTCAAATTGTTCACCCCGATACAAGCTATGCTACCCTCGATGCAATGGTGGGCCATGCGGAACATTTATTACAATTATTAGAACTGCCTTACCGCATCCTTCGCTTATGTGGTGGCGATATGGGCTTTACCTCTGCACTTACTTACGATTTTGAAGTGTATAGTGCTGCACAACAACGCTGGTTAGAAGTAAGCAGTGTCAGCAATTTTGAGAGCTTTCAAACCAACCGTTTAAAATGCCGGTTTAAAGATGCTACCGGTAAAACTCAATTAGCACACTCTTTAAACGGTAGTGCATTGGCGTTACCCAGAATTGTAGCGGCTTTATTGGAGAATAACCAAACCACTAACGGTATTGCATTACCGAAAATATTGCATCGTTATTTTGGTAGCGAAGTATTGGTATAACTCTATACTTTTTTAATGAATATAAAAACATTGGCCTATGCCTAAATGGTTAAAACGCACCGGATATGTTGTATTGGCATTGTTCCTGCTGTTCAATGCAATGATGGCATCGCAGGCATACTACTTTACCCATTTCTTTCCATTATCAGAAAAGCCTGCTACCCATACAGAACTGAGTGGTATGGCTAAATGGAAGGTATTGCTGTTGGGTATGCCCTTTTATAAAAGCCGGGTAGTTGATTCTTTAAATATCCCTCACCAAAATATGACACTGGCTACTGCTGATATGCAGGAACTTTCTACCTGGTTCATACCCAAAGACAGTGCGCCTGGTACCATCATTGTATTTCATGGACATGGCAGTAATAAAAGTGCTTTAATTCCGGAAGAAAGAGCTTTTCATACCATGGGCTATCAGGTATTGGCAGTAGATTTCAGGGCACATGGCAATAGCACCGGAGCCGCCTGTACCGTTGGTTACAAAGAAGCAGCCGATGTAAAAGCGGCATACGATTACGTGAAAGCACATACCCTGCAACCCATTATTTTGTATGGCATTTCATTGGGTGCTGCTACTATTGTACAAGCCATGCAGCAATATGCATTGTCCCCTGATAAAGTTATTTTGGAAATGCCTTTTGGCACCTTACAAAAAGCAGCCGAAGGCAAACTGCGTACCATGCATTTACCAACCGAACCACTTGCTACTGCTCTTACTTTTTGGGGCGGAATAGAACAGGGTTTTTGGGCTTTCAATTTTAAACCGCAGGATGCCGCTGCAGCCATTCATTGCCCTGTATTGTTACAGTGGGGTTTGCAGGACCAACGGGTTACACAAACCGAAACCAATACCATTTTCAAAAACTTAGCTTCACACAATAAAGAATTGGTGGTATATGCTCTTAGCCATCACCAAAGCCTCTTACAAAACGAACCCGCTAAATGGGAGAAAACAGTAAGCAATTTTTTATACAAACAATACTAAGGCTCAATTACTACTGTTGTGCCTATGGGCAACAGGTTGTACAACTCAATAATGTATTCATTTTTGGTACTAATGCAACCCTCTGTCCAGGCCTGGTAACCATCTACCGCAAAATCTTCATGTGGCCAGGTGCCATGTATACCAATACCTCCGCCTATTGCAGCATGGGGCGATATAACGCCATTAGCTTTGCGTTCATTAAACCTGGCATAACTGGCGGCATTCGGATAATCTAATGTCAAAAATCTACACCATTTAGGATGTACTTTTTTGCTGACAACATGAAAGGTACCTTCCGGTGTTTTCCTATCACCGGCTACCATTTTATCACTCAAATCTTTACTGCCAAATACCACCGGATATTTGGCTATCCATACATGGTTGCGGTTATACACTGTTAAACTGTAGTCTGATTTTTTGATGATTACATAATAATCATCTTTATCAGCCTCCGGATGAATAAATGAGATACTGCTGACAGACAGTATTGTAACAAACAAAATGGGATTCAGGTATTGCATCAATTTCATCGCTGAATATATTTCTAAAAATATGCCGATACACCGCTTTTTTCCTATTTTAGAAAAAGATTCACGTTTGCAATACCCATTAACAAAAACACCTCTTAAAAAAGAAGTGTTTATTAAACTACATATAACATGAGAGAAAAACTAAAACCTGCTAAACCGAATACCCACTGCGTAGGGAATTTGATCTAACCCCGTACTTTCTTTATACAAATTATTCAAACTATAACTACCATACAAACGAATGGGGCCAATTCCTAATTCACCAATGGCCGCTACACGCCAGGGCTGCAAGTTAAAATTGCCTTTGTATTTTTGTTTGCCGCGTTCTCCGCTAATTTGTTTGTTACGACTATTGAGTAAATACCCGGCACTCACCCCCGCACTAAAACTCAAGCCATTGTCTTTTGATGGCGTTAAATTAAAGTTTACCATAAAGGGCACAGTTAAATAGCCCACATACAATTTGTTTTTGGCAAAAGCAACACTATCATTAAATACCATGGGTTGCGAGTTACTTCTAAAACTAATATTATCATCAAACCGCAGGTTATACATTTCTAAACCTAATCCGTATTTCAGGTTCACTACATGCTTGGTAACATTCAGTTTTTGCATAAAAAACCAAATATTTACATTCGATGATTTACGGGTATTGAGGTTAAAATTATTTTTGGTAACGGGGTTACCATTTACGGTGGTTAAATAACCGGCGCTTTGTGCGGTAGTGTAATTGGTATTATCGTTCAGATTGGCAAAACCCAAATCTAAGATACCCCAATTGGTGGCTATATTTTGATTGCGTTTTTTATTACGCATGGACTCTGAATGAAAGCTGACAATATTATCTACTCTTTTATTATTTCCGGCTTTTTCTTGTTCCTGAAAACGGTCAGTATTTTTATTTTTTTGAATAATCACAAAATTGCCCACTTTAATAGTATCGGATTGTATCCAAATACTATCGGCCTGTACCTTTACACTATCTCTGTTTTGGGCTGTAACACTACCGGCTGCACAAAACATGGCTGCTACAATGATCAATTGCTTCATATCATTTCTATTTTAAGTATTAACGTAATTTAGCTGTTGCGGTTAATTTTTCCTGAACACCATTTTCCTGCGAACGCAGGGCATGCAATATGCCCCCTGCTTTTTGTAAAATACCATTCACTTTATTTTTATTAATGGGTATACTATTCACATAAACAGAACCTTTATCATCACTATCGGTATCTAATAACTTATACACCACCGGTTGTGCTGCTACTGTTGATTTTTTTCCCAAATCGTTATTTATTAACTGCGCTGTTATTGCCTTTGCATTCATGGCAACATCGGTAATGGTATTGGCAGGCAGGGTTGCTGTTACAACCGGCACACTAACGGTACCGGTATTAGCTGGTATTATTGCAGTATTGGTTGTAACTAATGCATTATTACTTTCCGTTTCATTGCTATTGTTTACTGTTACAATAGCCCCTGCTTTTGGTGTTACCATTGGTGCTTGCACAGCAGCCAACATGCGGTTACCAGGCTGTACTGCCTTTGCTGCACTATCACTCTCCTTTGGTGCTGTTGTTGTAACCGGTGCAGTAGCTTTGGGTAAGGGCTGTTGCAAAACCATACCTGCTTTAGGGTGCTCTTCCTTCTGTTGGTGTTCAGGTATTACCTGCCATAATAAAATACCTACACCTAAAAATATAGCAGCGGCCATCATCCTTTTCCAAAGTACCACCACCCGTTTTTTCTCGTAGCGGTACAAGGATGCTTTATCTTCAAAAATTATTTTTTCTTCCGGCAGTTTGGCAGAGAGTAATAAAGCTACTTGTTCTGCTAAAGCCGGATCATCTGATAGCGCTTCCCGTATGGCATCTGTTGTAAAGCTATCGGTTTCACCATCTATAAAATCTAATAATTGGGCTTCTTCAAATTGTGTTTGTATCCGTTTTAACAAGGCCGATTTAAAAGGATACAATACTGCTTCGGGTGGTAGTTTTGCCTGTTGCAAAGCCTTTAGTTCGGCTGCTAAATCGGGGTTTAATACCAGATAGTTTTCTACCGCCATTTTTTCTACCGCCGATAATTCGCCATCTACATAACGCATTAACCAGGATTCAATATTATTGCGGTTCATTTCTATCATATCATAGCACATTTTCAGGGCTTACTAAATAATGCCGCAGCGTTACACGGGCACGATGCAGGTACACTTTCACCTGACTTTCATTCAATCCGGTTATTTCGCCTATTTCCTGATAACTATACCCTTCATAATCTTTTAACATCACCAAACTTTTTTGTAATTCATTCAATTGCTCCAATGCCTTCATTAAATTTTGATTGCCCATGGCATTGGGCTGTTTTATTCTGCCCATCAATTCCTCACCAAAATCTTCCTGCAAATCAATGCGCTTGTTTTTACGAATATGATCAATCATTTGGTGATAGGCAATAGTGAACAAATACGATTTTTCTTTCCCTTCTGTTACCTGTGCTCTGTTTAC
>JAKAKY010000143.1 GCA_021824365.1 Bacteroidota bacterium
TAGATGAGTTGAAAGATAATTATAGAATTTATGCTCGTGGTGCTGCTGATGATAAAGCCGGTGTTATGGCTATATTGCAGGCTTACATAGTTTTACAAAAACAAAAAATTCAACCTACTGTAAATATTAAATTCTTTTTTGAGGGGGAAGAAGAGGCCGGCTCACCCCATTTAGCGGCTATCTTACATCAATATAAAAATTTATTGCAATCGGACGTTTGGATTATTTGTGATGGTCCACAACCATCAAACGGAAAAAATTTAATTTCATTTGGTGTTCGGGGTGATACACACATGGATATTACTTTGTATGGTAGTAAATTTCCATTACACAGCGGGCATTATGGTAATTGGGCACCTAACCCTGCATGGAATTTGGTTCGTTTATTGGCTTCCATGAAAAATGACAGCGGTTATGTTTCCATAAAAAATTTTTACAGTGATGTACAGCCTTTGTCAAATATAGAAAAGCAGGCACTGGCAAAATTAGATCAGGATGATGAAGCGTTGAAACAGCAATTTGGCTTTAATCAGCCTGAAATGAAAAATATATCATTATCTGAAGCCATTCTGTTACCCACTTTAAATATTAATGGCATTGAAAGTGGCAAATTTGGTGCATTATCTACCAACAGTATTCCGGCTACCGCTTCTGTAAGTGTAGACCTGCGATTAGTACCCGGCAACGATTACCAATTGCAACAGCAAAAAGTAATTCAGCATATTCAAAGCAAAGGGTATTATATCATCAACCGCGAACCCACCGATGTGGAACGAAACACATATCCACTCATTGCCAAAGTTATTTGTAGTGATGGTTATAATGCCCAAAAAACACCAATGAATTTGCCGGTATCGCAACAAATTATTCATGCAATATCTTCCATTTCATCAAGGGGTTTGGTTGTAATGCCATTAACAGGTGGCAGCCTTCCCTTGTATATTATTGAGCAGCAGCTCCATGCCACAGCCATTTCAATACCCATTGCCAATTATGATGATAACCAGCACGCAGCCAACGAAAACATTCGATTAGGTAATTTTTGGAATGGTATCAAAGAAATGATTTCAATTATGATAATGCATTAATGCAACATTCAAAAACTTTAATAGTAGTTGGAGGCGGAGCAGCCGGTTTTTTTTGTGCAGTAAATGCTGCACGGATGAATCCTGATTTAAGGGTAACAATTGTTGAAAAATCAGATAAGGTACTGGCAAAAGTAAAAATTAGCGGAGGTGGCCGTTGTAATGTTACACATGCCTGTTTTGACATCAATACATTCATACAATTTTATCCGAGAGGAGCGCAGTTTTTAAAAAAATGTTTTCATTGGTTTAATACAATACATACTGTTGCGTGGTTTAAAGCGCGTCATGTAAACTTAGTTGCAGAACCTGATGGGCGCATGTTTAGTGATACCAACACCTCACAAACCATCATTGATTGTTTATTAACTGAAGCAAACCGGTATACTGTAACTATTTCACTCAAAACAAATGTTATTGAAATAATTCCTACTGAAAATCATTTCCAAATAACTACCGCCAATGGAAATGAATTAATTGCAGATTACGTTTGCATTACAACAGGCGGTTTTCCTAAGTTGGCACAATGGAACTGGTTATCTCAACTCGGCCATACAATTGTTCCACCTGTTCCTTCTTTGTTTACATTTAATTTGCCATCACATCCTATTCATACATTAATGGGTATTAGTGTTCCCACTGCAACCATAAAAATTTTAGAAACCAAATTGAAACAAACAGGCCCATTGCTGATAACGCATTTTGGCTTCAGTGGTCCGGCTATATTAAAGCTTTCAGCATGGGGTGCCCGTTATTTAGCTGAAAAAAATTATGTGTTCAACATACAAATTAATTGGTTACCCGAACTCAATGAGCAGGAATTGCGGAGTATACTGAATGAGTTGAGAAAAAATGCATCACGCCAAATGATTGGCTCTAAATGTTTTTTTTCATTTCCATTACGTTTGTGGCTTTTTTTTATAGAACAAATTCAGCTATCACCTCAAAAAAAATGGGCAGATGTGAGTAATCCACAAATCAATCAATTAATCCGGAAATTACAGCAGGATAATTATGCCATTCATGGTAAAACAACTTTTAAAGAAGAGTTTGTTACTGCAGGTGGGGTTGACTTATCTGAAGTTGATTCCAACACCTTGTGTAGTAAAAAAATACCTCATTTGTATTTTGCCGGTGAGGTACTTGATATAGATGGTGTAACCGGTGGATTTAATTTTCAAAATGCATGGACAACAGCCTTTATTGCTGCTAAATCAATTGCAGCCGCCGGGTAGCATGCACACATAAAAAAACTGCTCGCTGAATGAACAGGAGCAGTTAAAATGTCATTAATAAATTTATCCATTCTTTTTTGTGGCCGGCTTATTGGCTTTATACCGCATATCTGGTGTTCCGTCTTTTTTCTTTGGTCCGGCAGCTTCCTTTTTTGCTTTGTTTTCTTTATACCGCATATCGGCAGTACCGTCTTTTTTTACATGCGTTGTTTTAGGGACAGCAGCTTCTTTTTTCTCTTTTTTAGGCTGGGTTTTGGGTGCTTGTGCAAAAGAAGCAGTGGAAAAAATGGCTAAAGCCAAGATTAGTGCAAAAACTTTTTTCATTTTTTTCATTTTTTAGTGAATAAATAATTTAAATGCAGGGTTTTCCGGTTTTGGAATAACCCTACTAAAATTAATAAAAAAATATATTCCATTCCATTAAATACTATTTTTAATGGTTTATTAATATTGTTGTTTTGCAGGCAATTTTTGGGTGCTAATGCCAGAAAAAACAGTCCAGAAATCTGTTTTTACGGTAATAAATGCTTAGTTTTGCAACCCGAATTAAAACAATCGGGTATTATTATGATTTTTATTCACAAACAATTAAACGCTGATGCACGGGAGAATGTATCCGGTGCTGCTCAGGAAGCAGTGCAGGAACAATCTACAGCGACAACAATTGCACCTGTAGCTGAGCCGGTTGAAGCAGTGACAACTGCTCATGATGATTTTGACTGGAGTATTGATAAACGCAATGTTAGTCTGTACACCGCTGATGAAAAAGCCAAATATGATAAAGTGTATGAAAACACTTTTGTTCAAATTGAAGATGGCGAAATTTTACAGGGTGATATTGTTGGGTTAACAAAAACTGATGCTGTTATTAACATTGGTTTTAAGAGTGATGGTTTAATTTCTCTCAATGAATTTCGCGATACACCCGGTTTAAAAATTGGGGATAAAGTGGAAGTAATGGTAGTTGAAAAAGAAGACAGAGATGGCAACCTGCACTTAAGTCGCAAATCTGCCCGCATTTTCCGTGCTTGGGAAAGAATTGTGGAAGTACACAAAACTGGTGAAGTGGTTACCGGAACAGTTACTTCTAAAACCAAAGGTGGATTGATTGTAGATGTTTTTGGAATGGAAACATTCCTTCCAGGATCTCAAATAGATGTGAAACCCGTTACTGATTACGATCAGTTTGTGGGTAAAACAATGGAATTTAAAGTGGTTAAAATTAATGAAACCATTAAAAATGCCGTTGTATCACACAAAGCATTAATAGAAAGTGATATTGAAGCTCAAAGAGCTGAAATTATGAGTAAATTAGAAAAAGGGCAGGTATTAGAAGGTACTGTAAAAAATATTACAGACTTCGGTGCATTTATGGATTTGGGTGGCTTAGATGGCCTGTTGTATATCACCGATATTTCATGGGGAAGAATTTCCCACCCATCTGAAGTAGTGAAAATGGATCAAAAATTGCAAGTGGTGGTATTAGATTTTGATGATGACAAAAAACGTATTAGCCTTGGCCTGAAACAATTAACTCCTCATCCCTGGGATGTTTTACCTGCTGACTTAGCAGAAGGTGCTGTTGTAAAAGGTAAAGTAGTGAATATTGAAGATTATGGTGCTTTCTTAGAAATTCAACCCGGTGTTGAAGGTTTGGTACACGTATCTGAAATTACCTGGGCAAACACTCCCATCAATGCAAAAGAGTTCTTTAAATTAGGTGATGAGTATGAAGCAAAAGTAGTAACCTTAGATAAAGAGGCCCGCAAAATGAGTCTTTCTATCAAACAAATGACGGAAGATCCATGGAGCACTATTGAAACTAAATTTGCCGAAGGAAGCAAACACAAAGGGTTAGTTAAAAATATTACCCCTTATGGTGTGTTTGTTGAATTAGAAGCAGGTATTGGCGGCATGATTCACATCAGTGATTTAAGCTGGTTAAAACGCTTCAATCACCCCGGAGAATATGTAAAGGTGGGTGATCATATTGATACCATTATTTTAGGTATTGATAAAGAAAACCGCAAATTACAATTAGGCCACAAACAATTAGAAGAAGATCCCTGGAATGCACTGGAAGAAACCTTTGGTGTAGGAACAGTTCATGAAGGTACCATAATTCGCAAAGATGATAAAGGCGCCTTAGTGCAACTGTCTTATGGCTTAGAAGGCTTTGCTCCTAACCGTCATTTGATAAAAGAAGATGGAAAATCTGTTGGGGCTGATGAAACAGCACAATTTGTGGTAATTGAATTTGATAGAAATGAAAAAAGAATTGTGTTAAGCCATAGCAGAATTTGGGAACAAGCTCAGGCAGAAGAAAAAGAATCAGTGAAAAAAGAAGCCAAAGCTGAAGCTGAAAAAACCAAAAAAGCAGTGAAGAATATTCAAAGCAAGGTTGAAAAAGCTACATTAGGCGATTTAGGTGCATTAGCCGATATTCGTGCCAAATTAGAAGGCGATGAGAAAGATGGCGATAGCAAATAAAATCGTTTCCTAAAATAAATAACGTCTCATGTCATATCCCGGCATGAGACGTTTTCTTTCGCCATCATTCATAAATATATTATTGGTAGCTTCTCTTTTTACTTTCTTTGTATTTGTTGTAAATAATTTGGCTCATGGTTTTTTGATACACCTTCGATTCAACCCATGAAATAATATCTAAATAAGCAAAGGCACGGGTTTCAAAACGGTTTTTTTCTAAGTGTTTAATTTTAGAAAGTAATACCACCAATTCTGCATGCAGTTTTTCTTCTCCTACAAAAAAAGATCTTCGTAAGAATGCAAAAATTTCTTCTTCTACAATGGTTAAATTTTGCATGCGGGCCATGTAGCGGTAAACTGATTTAATGAGTGAATCCATAATATCAAAATTCCCCATTTCATAATGTGCCAGTAAATGCATTAAACGTGCATAGCATTGTAAGTCATTTCGTAAAGAAATATTATCATTAATAATTTTTTGTAAGTAATCTATACATTTGGCAAACTGCCTGCTCCCAAAGTAGAGTGAGGCAATTTTATAATTAAACACTAAAATTCGATGTGCATCAATAAACCGCTCAAACTTCTCCATTTTTGCTTCCATAGCGGGAATAATGGTTAAGCCTTCTTCAAACGTACCCGTCATTAAATACCAGTTAATTTTAGCACTGTGTATGTAAATAAAGGTTTGGATTCTAAAATTGTCGTGCTGATTGGCTACATCGGTTGCTGCAAATGCTTCAAAACGTTGCAATATGATTTGAAACTTGTCAAAGTTTCTTAAATCAAAATGCGCATTTAGTAAGTTGTGCAGGCCTTTAATGTAGTGTCCGGTTTCTACGGCAATCATATTGGGTTGTTCATCAAATAATCCCAGCCATTTTTCACTGTATCGATAATACATTAAAAAATCCTGTCGTATAAAAGCATACCAGGTATAGCTTTGGTACAGGTATAACTGTTCATAAAATCCCTTCAGGGTATAAGCATTTTCAGGAATATTTTCTTTAAAAAACAGCTTCACGTCTGTTTCATCCTGAACATTTCGGGCATGTCCGTTTTTAATATACCAGGTATATAAGTGTAGTGCTAAATTTGATAAGGCTGAAACCTGCGTAACGTGTCCGCTCACTTTAACGGACTCGGCAGTTATTTGCATGGTTTTACCCGGCATACTTCGCGTAATATGTAAGGTTTCAATCTTTTTTTCTAAAGAAAGCACCTGTGTCATAAAATTGAATTTATTGGCTGTTTTGGCCATTTCTTTGACTCGCTCTAATATTTTAAGGCTTTGTAAAAAAAGGCCTTTATTGTAGAGTATTCTTGCATAATCTAACTGCTCATTCAGTTGTAAATCAATACTGTCGGTGCTTTTTAATAGCCGTAAACTGGCTAATACTTGTTTATACAGGTGTGTTTTTAAATTTGCTAATTGAGGTTTATTGATGTTATTTAAGCGTTTCAATAAATTTTTTTCATCATAGTCCTGCATTTTCTCTAATGCATCGAATAATTGTACAATTTTTAGATCCTCCTTATTGGAACTTCTTTTTATATAGAGCTTAAAATGCCTTTTTTCTGACTTTTGCAGGGATTGAATTAATAGGAATAATGGGTCTGAATTTCTGTTGGGCATCATGTAATTTTTTTTATGAAACACAGTGTTGATGCAGGTTTTACATCACTTATAATTACTTTAAGGTAATAAAATCGTGCCTAAATTGATTTCTGCCAATAAAAAACCCATCTTACTTTTGTGGAAGAAAGATGAGTTAAAGGCACTAAAGCAATCGTTAGAGAGGCAAATCGTTAGAGGCAAAATTTTAAGGCAGTTGATAAAACTACCTTTCAACAATAAGATTCAAGAATTTTCATATGGCAAGCAATCGTTAGAGGTCGTTCTGTTTCTACGGGATGACCCTTTTTTTATTTGGCACAGCAAGTTAAAGATTATTTAACACTCTCCAAATTTTTTTTTCATTTTCCTAAAAAATTATTGATTAAGGGCATTGAGGTGTAAGGCAGCAAAATTTTGCAATGAACTTAATTTTAAATCTGCTGCGTTCCATCTTTCTTCTTTTTGCTGATAATACACAGGTATCACCACACATTTCATTCTGGCCGCCCTGGCTGCAATCATTCCGTTAAATGAATCTTCAAAACAAATACATTCAGTGGGTTGAGATTTTAAAGCTGCAGCACAATTTAAATATACCTCAGGATGAGGTTTGCCGTATGGTAAATTTTCTGCGGATGCTGTGGCTGTTAAAAAAGATGAAATGTTTAATTGTTGTATCACCTGGTCAATAATGAATTGAGGGGAGGAGGAAGCTAATCCAATTTTGAATTGCCGGGATTGAAAGAAATCAAAAATATAACCAACACCCGGCATCGGATTCCCTTTTTCGGTAATTTTTGCCGCAACTTTCTCTACTATCTTTTTTTCAGCAACAGTAATTTCTGTATCTGGAATTTTAAATTTGGAAAACCAGGCGGCTACAAATTCTTTTGTACGTAAACCCGTAGTAGTATGGTATTGGGCTTCGGTTAGCTGAATTTGGTAGTGAATAAAAATTTCATCAGCCGCTTCTTTCCATAATGGCTCACTGTCTATCAACAAACCATCCATATCAAATATTACCGTATTAATTGCCATTATTTTTTGTGCAAAGGTATTTCATTGCAGCAAATGATAACACTTCATATATATGTATATGTGCGTTTTCAAAATAGCCAAACAAAAAATATTTAACAACAATCTTTAATATTGTGCAGTTTTAATGTTAAATGCACCTGCCCTTAACCGGAAAACTAAAACATACTCAATCAATAAGAAGCGTTATTTATGCAATGGTAGGTCCAGTAACTTATCCGGTATTTCTATTTTTAATCATTTGAAAATAGAAGACACCAAACATGTAGCGGTATTGCCTAAGCGCAATGTTTTATTTGTGAGCAATCACCAAACTTATTTTGCTGATGTAATTGTTTTTATACATATACTTTGTGCTGTAAAGTGGCGTAAACCTAACCATTTAGGAGGTATACCTTATTATTTACTCAATTCTTTTACACATGTGTATTTTGTAGCAGCAGAAGAAACCATGC
>JAKAKY010000144.1 GCA_021824365.1 Bacteroidota bacterium
CTCTGATTAAGCCATCAAATAAACTCAAGTCCATTTGTGCGGCGGGAACGGACATGCCTACATGTGCTAAATACGCACAAACCCCAACCGCTTTTATGAAAGTACTCTTGCCACCCATATTAGCACCGGTTAAAAACAAAAAATTTTGATTGCGCTCTAATACAATGGAGTAGGGCACAGGCGTAATTAATTGTAGGTGATACAACCCTTCTGCCTTTATAAATGGCTCATTACTTTCAATAAAATTAGGGAAGTGGAAATTGAATTTTTTTGTAGCGATGGCTAAACTTAAATACGCATCTAATTGATGATATATTTCAATTAAAGCCTCTGTGTCTCGTTTATAATGGTGTTGAATAAAATGCCCATAGGTTAACACTTGTTCCCTGTTTAAAGGCTTTCCCTTTTTAAACTGTAACATTTCCTGCACCAATGATTTGCTCAAGAAAAGCTGAATGGTTTGTAGCCAGATAGATGATATTTTACTATTACCATCTCCCATTAAAATAGTAATTTTTTGTAAACCCTGTAAAAAGCTAATCGTGTGTTCAACTGAATATTTAATTAACGAATAATCACTTTTTTTAAATGTGGCATACATCCATGCAGATAATGGATCGGGTATTGGCTTAAAACTATCTACCGGTGTTTCAAAATATTTTTCCAACACCATAATGGTTCCATTGGTAATATTCGGTGGCCATTGGTTTTCAAGTGCTAATAATTGTTGTATGGTATTTTGTACATCCTGAATAGCATGGATGCTGTTTAGAGGTTGTTGTAAAATTTTTTTCAGGTATTGTCTGCCACCATCGGTATGTGTAAAATTGAGTTGCTGCCAGATAGCAATGGTATCACTGTTTCCGAAAATGGATAGATCGTATAAAGTTATAACATCTACCTGCATATAATTTCAAAATTATTCGTTATTGAGTGGTTTTGTTTGAACCGGTTTTTCTGCTATCTGTCAAATTCAAGTCTTTTTCCTTTTAAAGATGTATCGAACACACCATTTGCATAAGTTAAATGGCCATTAATAAAAGTTTTTTCTATTTGTATGGGAAAAGTGGTTCCTTCAAACGGACTCCATTGACATCTATACAGGATATTGTCTTTTGTAACGGTAGTGGGTTGCTGTGGGTTTACTAATACCACATCTGCAAAATAGCCTTCGCGTAAATAACCTCTATCTTTAATTTGAAAACAATTTGCTACTGCATGGCTCATTTTCTCTACCACTTTCTCTATACTAATTTTACCTTCTTGTACATATTGCAACATTAAAAGCAAGCTATGCTGTACCAGGGGCAATCCGGCATGGGCATGTAAATAATCGGCATTATTACAAATTAATTTTCCACTGGATGCATCTCTTACATAACCTTTTTCTGCAAAAGTGTGTGGGGCATGGTCAGTAGCAATTACATCTAAACGGTCATCTAACAAAGCTTCCCATAAAGCTTGTTTGTTGTGTGGTGCTTTAATGGCAGGGTTGCATTTAATTAAATTGCCTAAACGGCTATAATCATCAGCCGTAAAATGTAAGTGGTGCACACACACTTCTGCTGTAATTTTTTTATCTTTTAAAGGAATCAGATTAGTAAACAACTGTAATTCTTTGGCAGTGGAAATATGTAAAATGTGCAGCCGGCTGCCATGTTTTTGTGCATATTGAATGGCTTTCCAGGAAGATTCAAAACAAACTTCATCATTCCGAATAATGGGATGATCGGCAGCAGTAAGTGTTTTTTGTTGTTGTAAAGCCTGCAGATTGGCGTTTATCATTTTTTCCTCTTCGCAATGTGTTGCAATTAACACCTCACTGCCACGAAAAATTTTTTCTAACGTTAAAGGATCGTCCACTAACAAATTTCCGGTGGATGAGCCCATGAATATTTTTATGCCGCAGATATGGTTTTTCTTTTCATTGGTTTTCATTACCTCCTCATAATTATCATTAGAGGTACCCATAAAGAAAGAATAATTGGCCAATGCCTGTTGTTGCGCAATCTGGTATTTTTTTTCTAATAATGCCTGTGTTAATGCGGGTGGGTTGGTGTTAGGCATTTCCATGAAACTGGTAATACCGCCGGCAACTGCAGCCATTGATTCTGAGTTGATATTGGCTTTGTGCGTTAACCCGGGTTCCCTAAAATGTACCTGATCGTCAATACATCCCGGTAACACATACCTGCCTTCTGCTTTTACTTCTTTTACGGCAGTCTTCGTATCAATTTGTGGGGCTATTTTTTCAATACGGCCATCCTTTAACAGTAAATCGGCATAATATTTTCTGCCTTCATTAATAATATATCCGTTTTTAATAAGGTATGTGTGCATGTTCCATTACTTTTGTTCCAATTAATTCAGCAAGATTATGAAATGTTTGCGTTATGTAACCCTGCTTCTGTTGCTTACTTCCTACGGCACTGTGTTGGCACAGTCTGATTATGTGAAATTAGGCAGCCGCCAGTATGATTTATTAACCCGTTTAGAGTTAAAGTTACGAACTGATTCGGTTTTAAATTTTTCTGCCGTAAAACCTTTTGAACGTAAAACCATTACCGACAGGTTGTATTATATTCAGACCTTAGCCGCTGCCGGAAAAATTCACTTATCGAAGGTAGATGAATATAACTTAAATATTGTTTTAAAAGACAATTTTGACTGGAGGCCGGGAATGGGCGATACCACTATTCCGCTTAAAAATTTGTTTACTTCATCAATTAGAAAAAATCCTGCTTACATTGGTGTTAAGCGTGGCGATTTTTCTGCCTATATTTCCCCGTTATTAGATGTAGAATTAGGACATGATAACAATTTAAACCATCCCTTATTCATGAACCGCCGCGGATTTTATTTACGGGGAACACTTTCAAAGGGCATAGGATATTATTCTTATTTTACCACCAATCAGGAGCGCGACCCCTTGTATGTGCAGCAATATGCACAAAAATACCAGGCCGTTCCGGGGGCGGGTTATTATAAAAATTATCAAAACGATGGGTTTGACTATTTTGATGCAAGAGGGGGTATTATGTTTAAAGCCGGTAAAACCATCGATTTTCAGTTTGCCTACGATAAAGTGTTTATCGGTAATGGCATTCGCAGCCTTATTTTAAGCGATGGCAGTAATGATATGTTGTTTCTAAAAATCAATACCCGCTTTTGGAAATTTCAATACTACAATTTGTTTGCGCAATTGGTATCCAGCTACCAACGTGGCCCCGATTATTTAAGGCCACAGAAATACATGACGCTGCATTATTTAGATTTTCAGGCCACCAAATGGCTCAATATTGGTTTGTTTGAAGATGTAATGTTTGGCCGTTCTTCGGGATTTGATTTGAATTATCTGAATCCCATTATTTTCTATCGCTCGGTTGAACAGCAATTGGGTAGTCCGGATAAAGTAACACTGGGCGGAAATATTAAAGCCAATGTTTTCAAAAACACACAGTTGTATAGCCAGATTATCATCAATGAATTTGTGATGAAGGAAGTATTGCGTTACAAAAATGGGTATTATGCCAATAAACAGGCATTGCAATTAGGCTTTAAATCAATTGATGTATTTGGGATAAAGAATTTGGATGTACAGGGCGAAGTAAATTTAATCAGGCCATTTGTTTATTCACATTATGATTCGGCGGGTTCATTTACACATTACAATCAACCCCTGGCACATCCATTGGGTGCTAATTTGCGGGAGTTTTTAGGTGTTATTAAATACCAGCCCATCAACCGTTTACAATTAACAGCCAAAGCCATGTATATTGAACAGGGCTTAGACTCTGCAGGTTATAATTTTGGCGCCAATCCGTTTGAGTTTTATACTTCTAATCGCATTAGTGATTATGGTTTTTATATAGGCAGTGGTTTATTGGCCAAAACAGCGATGGTTTCTGCAACGATAACGTATGAGTTAATTCCTAATTTATTTTTTGATGTAACGGGAACGATACGCAAGTACAAAGTGGTGAATCAGCCCGATTTTACTTCTAATATCATTATGTTGGGAATGCGCTGGAATTTGGCGCGAAGAACATTTGATTTTTAAAGCGCAATGGTTTAATCTTCAAAATGAATAGAAAAAATAATCATGCGTGATTGCAGTTGTTGAAACACATTGGCGTATTTTAAACTGGGGTCTGGTATCAACAAATTGGTTAAACCGTAACTGAATTTAATTTCGGGAGATATGGTAACAAAAGGAAGAAAGAAATTAAAGCCAAGGCCACCTTCCAACCCAAAATCGTTTTTACGCAGTTTAATTATATTGGGCACATTGCGCAAAGCAGAGTTACTCGATAAGTCGGTATCGAATTTTACACCGAATAACAAATAGGTTCTAAAATTATCAATTCTGTCTGAGTTAAATTTAAAATGAACAGGCATACTTACAATGGTTGTAGGCAGGGTTTGTTTTTGTTCTTTTGCCTCACCTGGTGCGGTGCTGCCCAATGTATAGGAAAAGTAACGAGAACCGCCCAGCATAAGCGTTGGGTTAAAACGAATTTGGAAATGATCACTCAATCGTCCGGTAGCTAATAAACCCAAAGAAATACCACCTGTTGAGCCTTGTTCGGCCGTTAAAACACTATCATTCGCCATAAAGTGGCTCGATTTTAACTGGTGTAAATAGGATGAGTTGTAGCCCAGCGTTAATCCAAAATAATACGGCATATCATCGTGGTACGGACGATAAATTTCTCGTTGCGCCGAAGCCTGCAATACACAAAAAACGGGCAGAAAATAAACAATTATTTTGAACCGCAATAAATAGTGCATATACCTAAACTAAGTGGTTTTAAATACGTTTGGGTAAATCCTGCTTCATGCATAATCGTTAAAAATAATTTACCTTCCGGGAAGGCTTGAACACTATTGTTCAGGTATTGGTAAGCTTTTTTGTTTTTAGAAAAAATTTGTGCAAAACCGGGTGCTAAAGTACTAAGATAAAAATTATAAATGATTTGAAAAGGTTTAAACCGGGGTTTTGAAAATTCTAATATCACTAATTTACCGCCTGGTTTTAAAACACGGTGCATTTCCTGCAAACCTTTTAACAGGTTTTCAAAGTTGCGTACTCCAAATGAAACGGTAATGGCATCGAAACTATTGTCGTTAAATTCAATATTTTCGCTATCTCCTTTTTTTAAAACAATTTTTTCTGAAAGGCCTGATTTTTCAATTTTTTGTTTGCCTAAATCTAACATTCCCTCACTGATATCAATGCCAATAATTTTTTGTGGATGCAGTCGTTCATAAGTCATTAAAGCTACATCAGCTGTTCCTGTAGCCACATCTAAAATCAGTTGCGGTTGCAATGCTTTTAACTGTTGAATGGCTTTTTTGCGCCAAATAATATCAATACCGCCACTTAAAAAACGGTTCAGAAAATCATATTTTCCGGCAATACTGTTAAACATTTCGGCTACCTGCTCTTTTTTATGCAGGTTGCTGTTTTCGTCAGGAACAATTTTATCGTGTGCAAATTGCATTGGCATAGGGTGCGAAGATATTCATTTATTCATCCTCTTGTTTTGAAATAGCAGGCTTAAGAGGTAACAAATGGCATGATTTTTATGTTTGATGCATGCATATTAACGATTAAATTTGATGCGAATGATCGGTAATGCTTTAAAATATTCCCAAAACAGTATAATTATGATGCCCAAATGAAGGGCAGTTTGTACTTTCACCTATAAAAATAACCCATGCACACACCAGCGGCTATTCAGGAAATGAATACACAGATTGAATTACATGCACGTTTTATAGAGCGCATTAAGACTGAACTTTCTAAAGTAATAGTAGGACAGCAATATATGGTAGACCGTTTATTGATTGGTTTATTAAGCAATGGGCATGTATTGTTAGAAGGCGTTCCCGGATTGGCCAAAACCCTTACTATTAAATCGTTGGCACAGGCGGTGAATGGCCGCTTTAGCCGCATACAATTTACACCCGATTTATTACCGGCCGATGTAATTGGTACCATGATTTATAACCAGTCTAAAAATGAGTTTCTGGTACGCAAAGGCCCGGTATTTGCCAACTTTATTTTGGCAGATGAAATAAACCGTGCCCCGGCCAAAGTGCAAAGCGCTTTATTAGAAGCCATGCAGGAAAAGCAGGTAACCATTGGCGAAACTACTTATTTATTACCCGGGCCTTTCTTAGTGTTAGCAACGCAAAACCCGTTAGAACAGGAAGGAACTTATGCATTACCCGAAGCACAGGTAGACAGGTTTATGCTGAAAGTAGTAGTGGGATATCCTGATAAACAGGAAGAACAGCTCATCATACGTCAGCAGGTACAAGGCATGGCATTGCCGCAGGTACAACCTGTGGTAGACATTAGTGAGATTATGGTAGCCCGAAATTTGGTGCGACAAATATACATGGATGAAAAAATTGAAAATTATATACTGGATTTGGTATTTGCTACCCGTTATCCCGATCAGTATGGATTGGCAAAACTGAAACAAATGATTGGTTATGGTGGTTCGCCCCGTGCCAGTATTAATTTAGCCCTGGCAGCTAAGGCAATTGCCTTTTTACACAAACGTAGCTACGTTATTCCTGATGATGTGAAAGCCATTGCAAAGGATGTATTACGCCATCGTATAGGTTTAACCTATGAAGCCGAAGCGGAAAATAACACTACCGAATCTATTATCGATGCATTGCTGGCTACCATACAGGTACCTTAAATATTTATTCATGGTTAAATATGATTTAATGCACCTGAAATATTGTATATGGAAGCTGCCGAATTATTAAAAAAAGTACGCGAATTAGAAATTAAAAGTAAAAAACTTACTAACCGTTTGTTTACCGGTGAGTATCATTCTGCTTTTAAAGGGCGCGGAATGGTATTTAAAGAAGTGAAAGAATACCATGCCGGCGATGATATTCGGTTTATTGACTGGAATGTAAGTGCCCGTATGAACGATACTTTTACAAAAGTATTTGAAGAAGAGCGCGAATTAGAAGTATTTATATTGGTGGATACCAGCGCCAGTAACCTGATGGGTACACGGCATCAAACCAAAAAAGATTTAATTACAGAAATTGCTGCGGTATTGGCTTTCAGTGCTTTGAATAATAATGATAAAGCAGGGTTGTTGTTTTTTACCAATGAAATAGAAAAATATATACCTTCTAAAAAAGGCCGCCAGCATGCTTTGTATATGGTACGCGAATTAGTGTCGTTACAACCCGGCCATACGCAAACCAATATTGTAAAAGCTTTGCAATATTTGAATAACATAACCCGGCACAAAAGTATTGTTTTTTTATTAAGCGATTTTGCAGACGAAGGATATGAAGAAGCACTACGTGTAGCAGCAAGAAAACACGATGTAATTGGTATACAGGTGTATGACAGTTTAGATGTTCAATTGCCCAATATGGGGTTGGTAGTGGTAGAAGACCCCGAAACAGGTGAACAATTATGGTTAGATACTTCCAATAAAAAAATACGCCAACAATATGCAGCCCAGTTTGCCAAAATTCAGCAGGATGCTAAAAAAGTATTTAGAACCGCCGGCGCCGATTTGTTGCAAATAGCTACCGGGCAGGATTATGTTAAAACCTTACAACAATTTTTTATTCAACGGGCATGAGGATACTTTATTTAATACAACAATGCCATGCCGTTAGCAATGGTATTAGTACAT
>JAKAKY010000145.1 GCA_021824365.1 Bacteroidota bacterium
ATGTAATTTAGAATAAAATACAAATTTATTGAAAGATTGTTGAAATAGGGATGTTCATTTTTGCGTGCTATTTGCAATGAGGGCACAAAACCAGAAGATTTTAACAAGGCATGGTGCTTTAATTTTACTACTTGCAAAAGGTTTATACTTTTCATTTTGATTAATGACTCATTGTTCTAAGCTCATGAAGGGTTGCCGTAATTTGTTGAATAGCAAAATCGATTTCTTCCTCAGTAGTAAACCTGCTTAAACTAAAACGAATGGAGCTGTGTGCCAAATCATCGCTTAAACCCAAGGCCTTTAATACATAACTGGGTTCCAACGAAGCCGAGGTACAGGCTGAACCCGAACTTACTGCTAAATTTTTATTAAACCCCATCAGCAGGCCCTCACCATCAATATATTTAAAAGAAGCATTACATACATGCGGCAGGCGATGTATGTTATTACCATTGATGGTTACACCTTCTAACTGTAGCAAAGCCTGTTCTAATTTGTTGCGTAAACGTTCTGTTTTAGCAGTATCCTCCATCATTTGCAACCGGCATAATTCACAAGCTTTTCCAAAACCAACAATGCCGGGCACATTCAAAGTACCACTGCGCATACCCCGCTCATGGCCACCTCCATCTATTTGTGCCGTTAATTTTACTCTCGGATTTTTTCTGCGCACATACAAGGCACCCACACCCTTAGGGCCATACATTTTATGTGCACTAAATGCCATGATATCAATACCATCGCTTACAACATTTACCGGTATTTTACCTACTGCCTGAGTAGCATCGGTAAATAACAACAAGCCATGTTTTTTGGCAATAGCACTGATGGATGAAATAGGCTGTATAATGCCAATTTCATTATTGGCATACATCACAGCAATGAGTATGGTGGTGGGTTGAATGGCAGCTTCTATGGCAGTTACATCAATCAGGCCATCTGCATTTACAGGTAAGTAGGTAACCTCAACACCATTTTTTTCTAAATGTTTACAAGTATCTATTACGGCTTTGTGTTCCGTATTTAGGGTAATGATGTGATTCCCTTTGCCTGCATAGGCTTCAACAATACCCTTCAAAGCCAAATTATCACTTTCTGTTGCACCGGAAGTAAAAATAATTTCATTGGGCTCAGCGCCAATTAAATTAGCTACCTGTTCTCTCGCATAAGCAACTGCTTCATCTGCTTCCCATCCAAAAACATGATTTTTACTGGCTGCATTACCAAAGTGTTTGGTAAAAT
Source organism: Bacteroidota bacterium (assembly GCA_021824365.1). Taxonomy (GTDB): domain Bacteria; phylum Bacteroidota; class Bacteroidia; order Chitinophagales; family Chitinophagaceae; genus Hydrotalea. Next base: position 1,243 of record JAKAKY010000145.1, read on the forward strand.
AAGGAATCATGACTTCTAACACAGCAGGGTCTGTAGGCGTGGTAGCATTATTATCTAGATAAATGGGCAATGACAGCATACTGCAGATTTTTGACTACTTTCTATCAACACGAATTTACTGCATTAGGTTTTATAAATTTATATTCGAAATGGGAATGACAGATTTTGTAACTTATAATTAAAAAAAATATACATATGCAAAAAATTGAACACATTGGCATTGCAGTTCAAAATTTAGATTTGGCTATTGCAAATTATGAAACCTTACTAAATACACCTTGTTATAAAACGGAAATGGTTGAGAGTGAACGAGTAAATACAGCTTTTTTCAAAGTGGGCGAATCAAAAATAGAATTATTGGAAAGTTTAGATGCAGATGGTGTGATAGCCAAATTTATTGCAAAAAAGGGAGAAGGGTTGCACCATATTGCTTTTGAAGTAGCCAATATTAAACAAGAAATGGAACGGTTGAAACAAGCCGGTTTTTCGCTGATTAATGAGGTACCAAAAGCAGGTGCCGATAACAAATTGGTTTGTTTTGTACATCCTAAAACAGCCAATGGGGTGTTGATAGAAATTTGTCAGGAAATAAAATTTTGATGCTACACAATGAAAGTAACAAATACTTCATCACCGGGTTGTAATGTTGTGTGTTGTTCCATTACTTTGATGTTTCCAACTAAGTTGGTACGCACTACAAACATATAGTAACTTCCAAAAAACTGTATTTCTTGCACAATACCTGTAAAAGTATCATCTGCATGTTTAGATAATTTTATTTGATGAGGCCTTATCATACAATTATTGTCATCAGCTAATGTTATAGGTGGTTGCAATGTCTTTGCCAACAAGGTAGCAGGAATAAGATTAAAATCGCCAAACAAACCGGCGCAATAGTTATTGACAGGGCTGTAATAAATTTCTTTAGGCGTTCCTTGCTGTATCAGTTGTCCATTTTCTAAAACAAGAATGGTATCTGCCCATGGCAGAATATCCATCGGATCATGAGAAGCCATGATAAAATTCAATTCCTGATATTGGGCAATTTCTGCTAAAACAGTTTTTAAAATTTGTTTGTATTCATAATCGAGATTAGAGAAAGGCTCATCTAAAATCAATAATTGCGGACGAGTAATTAATAACCGTGCTAATGCCACCCTTTGCCGCTCGCCACCGGAAACCTCATTTGTTTTACGTTGCAACAAATGTTCAATTCTGCAAATAGTAAATAAAGTTGCTGCTTCTTTTTTTTCGAGTTGATTGTTGTAATCAAGAATTTCTGCTACCGTATAATTATTCCATAATTCAAAATGTTGCGATAAATAAGCAATTCCTTTATGGCCGGGTAATAATTGTTCGTCGGGTCCTTTTACCCTATTGCCTTTAAACAACACTTTACCGCTATCTGATTGCTCCCATGCGGCAATAATTTTGAGTAAAGTGGTTTTACCGGCTCCGGAAGCGCCTGACAAAGCCATTTTTTGATGCTGTTTTTGTTCAAAACTGATATCATTCAATATCCAATAATCATCTTGCAGCTTGTATCGTTTGCTAATTTGCTCTACCTGTAAAAACATCATTCATTTTTTAAAAAAGCGGGGAGATGCAGTATAAGAAATAAAATTATAGGAGTTACAACCACCCAACTATCAGAACAGATTTTTCAAAGTCCTAATTTTTCAATAGCTGTTTGTGCAGCTATTTGGCTGGCATCTTTCTTATTAAAGCCCTTACCTGCCGATAAAATTTCACCATCTATTACGGCATTGATGGTGAATACTCTTCTTCCAGCTTCTAACTTTTCTTCTACCAATTCAAAATTGAGTACTTTACCATTTCTATTTGCCCAACCTATTAATTTGTTTTTCAAATTAATATCAATTAGTTCCAGATCTTCAATAAACATGTGAGGAATCAATATTTGCCGAATAACCCATTGCCGGGTTTTTTCATATCCTTTATCTAAATATATGGCACCGGTAATCGCTTCTAAAGTATTGCCGAAAATTTGGCTGCTTTTCAGAGAACCGTCAAATTTATTGAAGCGGGTAATTCGCTTCAGTCCCATTTTTACGGCAATATCATTCAATTGCTGACGATTAACCATTTTACTACGCATTTCGGTAAGAAAGCCTTCTCCTTTGTAAGGATATCTTTTAAAAAGATAATCAGCAACAACGGCACTTAGTACTGCATCGCCCAAATATTCTAATCGTTCATTGTTTTCTTCCGGGGTATCTTTTACGGAACGATGGCTGAGTGCAATTTTATAAAGCGATAATTTACCGGGTTTAATACCCAGTACATTCTTTAACTCTTTTTCAAAGGCTGCTTTTGATGACCTGAAAAATTTAGGTAGCATTTGCACAGCGTTAAGCTACATATTTTTTTACAATTACACAGGCATTATGGCCGCCAAAACCAAAAGTATTGCTGAGCGCAGCATTAATGGTTCTGGTTTGTGCTTTATTAAAAGTAAAATTTAGTTTTGCGTCTAAGTCCGGATCGTCGGTAAAATGGTTAATGGTTGGGGGAACGATATCGTGCACCACTGTTTTAATACATGCAATCGCTTCAATTACTCCGGCAGCTCCTAAGCAATGTCCGGTCATTGATTTGGTAGCGCTGATATTTAAATCATAGGCATGCCGGCCAAATACATTTAAGATAGCCTTTACTTCGGCAATATCGCCTAAAGGAGTAGAAGTGCCGTGTGTATTGATATAATCAATTTCTTCCGGTTGCATACCGGCATCTTCTAATGCAGCTTTCATTACATTTTGTGCACCCAAACCATCCGGATGTGGGGCTGTAATATGATAAGCATCGGCAGTAGCACCACCACCTGCCAATTCACAATAAATTTTTGCACCACGGGCAAGCGCATGATCCAGTGTTTCTAAAATGATCACTCCTGAAGCTTCACCCATTACAAAACCATCCCGGTCTTTATCATAAGGCCTGCTGGCAGTGGTAGGGTCATCATTGCGTTCACTCATGGCTTTCATGGCATTAAAGCCACCTACACCTGCCTCGCTAATTACCGCTTCACTACCGCCGCTTACAATAATATCGGCTTTACCTAAGCGCAATAAATTATAGGCTTCAATCATGGCATTGGTACTACTGGCGCAAGCGCTAACAACTGCAAAATTGGGCCCCCTTAAATTGTGACGCATTGATATTTGCCCTGCAGCAATATCTAAAATCATTTTGGGGATGAAGAATGGGTTAAATCGGGGTGTACCATCACCTTTGGCAAATTCCATTACTTCTTGTTGAAAAGTAATTAATCCGCCAATTCCACTGGCAAATACTACGCCCACTTTATCGGGGTTAATATTTTCTTTATTCAAGCCTGCATCGGCCATGGCCTGATCGCTGGCTACCAATGCAAATTGTGTAAAACGATCAATTTTCCGTGCCTCTTTCCTATCCATAAACTGAACAGGATCAAAATTTTTTACTTCGCAGGCAAATTGCGTTCTAAATTTAAAGGCATCAAATTGGGTAATAGGAGCAGCACCGGAAATACCTTTTACAAGATTTTCCCAATAATCAGCTACAGTATTACCTAAAGGCGTAATAGCGCCTAAACCGGTTACAACAACGCGTTTTAATTGCATAGTTAAAGTACCTGTGTTTAAGTGATAATCCGCCTATCTGTGGCTATTAGCCTAAGAAAGGCGGATTCATTATTCCATCAATGGAGTAAAAGCTTATTTGGCGTGTTCTTCCAGATAAGTAATTGCCTGGCCAACAGTGGTAATGGTTTCAGCCTGCTCATCAGGAATAGAAATGTTGAATTCTTTTTCAAATTCCATGATTAATTCAACGGTATCCAAAGAATCGGCACCGAGATCGTTAGTAAATGAAGCCTCATTGGTTACTTCTGCTTCATCAACACCTAACTTGTCGACAATGATTTTCTTTACTCTTGTTGCGATGTCTGACATTGTAATAAGTTTTGTTACAGGCGCAAAAATATACTTTTTGGCAAAACTCCAATGTTTTCTGTCAATTTTGTTTTAACAAGTTTTTTAAACAGTTTAATAACATTATTTTGTTTTACACTTTTTGTGGTATTTTGAAAATGATTTTTATCTTGTAAAAAATTATACAGAATGGCTATTAGGATTATAGATTACGGCACAGATGATTACCAGAAAATGGTGGATTTACGTTACCAGATTTTACGTAAACCACTTGGCTTAGAATTTAACCCGCAGGAGTTGGAAAAAGAAAAAAATGATATTTTAATTGGTTGCTTTGAAGAAGATAAATTAGAAGGATGTTGTATATTAACTCCGTTGGATAATAAAAGGGTTCGTTTACGGCAAATGGCTGTTATTGATGGGTTACAGGGCAAGGGCATTGGCCGCTCTTTAATGAATTATGCCGAAAATATTGCACGGGATATGGGTTATGATGTTTTGTGTATGCATGCCCGAAAAACGGCTGTTGGTTTTTATGAAAAATTAGGCTATCAAATTGCTTCAGAAGAATTTAGCGAAGTAAATATTCTACATTACATGATGGAAAAAAAGCTGATATAATTTACTACCCGAAGTTTTATGTTTTAAGATGGAATATGTAATTTAAAAAGTGCCCTCAATTGCTTTATATTTTCATCTTCCATGCCTTCTTTGGGAATTAAAAAAAAAGATTTGGCATTGAAATAAAGATGAAAAAAATGAGGACTTTCTATGCATTTTACAAAATCGGCCCATTTCCAATGGGCTTCTCCTCTTTCATTTTCTAAAAAAATCTGTTCATCGGTAAACCGGATAATAAATTGATCGGTAAAGGTTTTTATACTCCGTTTATAAATGGAATAAGGCAAAATATACCAAACTGCCACCAACATTAAGAGCCAAATGAATGAACCTAATATAAAAGGTTCCGGCCGTATTTTTTTAAAAAAGAAAAGAATGGCAGTTAAAATGGCATACAAATTCACCAGAATAATCATGAATTTTATTTCCTGGCGGGCATAAAAATGATAGCGTAACGCCTGAATTACTTTTTTCTTATTGTAGGAAAAACTGTATTGCATCATGAATTAAAATGTAAAAGTAAAAGTTTAATTGCTGCCATTGATAAACACATAAAAAACAACCTGCAATTGTAAGGAACAGGTTGTTTTTGTGTAAATAAAGTATAAAAATGTTGATAGGGTTAACTGCAGCCCATACTATTGCCACAATTTAAACATTTGTAGCAGGTTCCGCTTCGTACAGTAATATGTCCACAAGTATTGCAGGCCGGCGCATCACTTTGCATATTTTTGGCTGCTGCATTCACCATATCTAATCCAGTATTGGTTTTAGTAGCAGTAACAGCACTTTTTTGTGCAGGAGCATGACTACCGGAAGCAGCAGTTACTCTTAAATTGCTTAACTCGGGCTTTCCTAAGTAGGACAGTTCTGACGCTTGTACACCCGCATTCGCAATTTCCGGTTTATTGAACACATGCACCAAATCTGTTCGTCCCAAATAGTCGAAAGCCAATGCACGGAAAACAAAATCAACCAAAGAAGTGGTGGTTTTAATATTGGGATGATCTACCATTCCGGAAGGTTCAAACTTGGTAAACACAAATTTTTCTACAAACTCTTCTAATGGAACACCATATTGTAAGCCTACAGAAACAGCAATGGCAAAACAGTTCATTAAACTACGTAAGGTAGAACCCTCTTTGGCTAAATCAATAAATATTTCGCCTAAAGTACCATCGGTGTATTCACCTGTACGTAAGAAAATAACCTGACCACCCACTTTTGCTTTTTGGGTATATCCGCGCCTTTTGGCAGGTAACGATTTGCGTTCAACAATTCTGGACAATGCTCTTTTTAACTGGGTATCGGTAGAGGCATTCATTCTTTTGGTTACTTCCTCTAACAACTCATCAACCGTTAATTGACTTAAATCGACAATAGCAGTATCAGCAGGTATTTTTACTGATTCTGTAACTTCCGCTTTCGTTTGTGGTGCAACGGATTCTTCCGTTACTTTTTTCTTCTTGTCTGATTTGTTGCTTAACGGTTGAGAGAGTTTAGAACCATCCCTATATAAAGCACACGCTTTTAAACCTAATTTCCAACTTAAATAATAGGCATCTTCAATTTCTTCCACTTTTGCCTCATGCGGCAGGTTAATGGTTTTTGAAATGGCCCCACTTAAAAATGGCTGACATGCGGCCATCATTTTAATATGGCCATGGGCATGGATGTAACGCTCTCCTTTCTTCCCGCATTTATTGGCGCAATCAAATACCGGTAAATGCTCCAGTTTCAGGTGTGGTGCACCTTCCACCGTCATGGTTCCACATACATAATCATTAGCGGCTTCAATTTCTTCTTCTGTAAAACCCAATGCTTCCAGCATATTAAAATCCCAGCTACTGTATTCTTCTTCTTTAAAGATC
>JAKAKY010000146.1 GCA_021824365.1 Bacteroidota bacterium
TTTTATGTTATCCTGTATATTCCAATGCAAATACTAATTGCAGCAACAAGTGCTACAAAAAATTTATACTTGTCCCAATAATATTGCTGTTTCTTTTGTTGCAACAGTTTTTGAATTTGAATGGTGATTGCCATATCTTGAAATGGTAATCTGTCAGTAACAATTGTATACAGTTGCAAGCTGTTTTTATAATTCAATTTTGTAATCAGATGAATGATTTTTTGATAAATTTTCTCAATTGTATTTTTATCTGATTCTGCTTGTAAAATAAATATATTATTAATATTTAGTATATGTTTTTCTACCATTAATACAACAGTTTCCTCATTAATATTATCGCCTTTCTGCTGTACTTTTTTCAGTAGTTGTGTACATTCAGCTAATATGGCAGCAGTGTTTGCTAAGTTAACTGAAGGGGCAGGTGTAGCATAATATTTTAAATGAAATGCGCTACGTGTATTGGGATTGGATAGAACAGTATATGCCTCATTTATTTTTTTAAAATAGCTATTTAATAACTCAGAATTACCGGTTTTATCCGGATGATATTGCATGGCTAATTTTCGGTATGCTTTTCTAATGGCTCCATCACTGGCATTGGGTGCTACTCTTAATATTTGATAATAATCTTCCATCCAATACTATCTTTCGTTTGCTGAACTATTAAAATAACAAAATAGTTAACGGGTTGTTGGGGTTGGGGTTAAAATGAAATTCCCAGATTAATGTATGGCAATATCATTTTGCTTTGATCAGAATACATGGCACTGATTTCTAATGGTCCAAGTACAAAATTATAGCCAAAGGAAATAGAATAGCCTGATAAAAATTTAGCTTTTTCCGGCATAAAATTTCCATCTATAAAATCATAAAAAGCGCCATTGGCTTTTGTAATAAGGTATCCGTTGTTAAATATCTGATAACGTAATCCAACCTGCATCGCAGCAATACTATTGGTTACTACCGTTCCCTCGGCCAGTCCGGCAAACGTAATTTGATTTTTATATACATTGGTTAATCCGCCTACATTGAATGCATTAATTACATCACCTGAATTTCTCCAGTTGAATCCGCCCTGAAAATGCGTAAATAAAGTTTTACGTTTAGTGAGTGAAATGTATTTTTCGGCATTCACAAAAGCTCTGTAGTAATTTTTATAATGAATACCCAATGAATCTGGGTTAGGTATTTCATTACCGTTTAAATAATATTCTACATTGGGATTTTGGTTGATAACTTCACCCAATTCTATATCGGTTTTGCTACCGTTTTTCGGATAAATGGGGTTGGTTAAAGAATTGGCTTTTATAAAAAAATAGGGATTCAAATAACCAATACCACCCCTTGCCTCAAATGCTGCCGGTAATTGTGGCCGATAATTTAAGTTTTCGAAACGTATACCCGAGCCAACTGAAAGTTCCCGGTTAGGAGAGTAACGTAGATTAAGATCGCCCAAAAAATACCCTTGTTTAAACAAACCCTGTTTGGTAAAATTATTATAGCTATTGATGCTTAATGATTCAATTTGTGTTGTAGCTGTTAAAGAAAACAATTTGTGTTTGCCAAAATATTGAATATGTTCTCCTCTTAGCCGCATATTTTCTCCAATATTAACAGTTACCTGACTTTTAGAATATGGTGTAAAAAAATTACGGCTGGTAATATTGGCAATCAGGCTAATGCCTGTAAACTGGTTGTAGTTTACGCCCAATTTGGCAAAGGTTAAAGGGTTTTCTTCTATATCAAAAACTATTTGAGCGGTACTGTCTGTTATCGGTAGCAACGTGTAAACAATTTTGTTATAATACCTTGTGCCAAATGCTTTACGTATATGTTCCGACAAATCAATGGCAGTATACTTTTGGTTCAATGTAAACTGCATGCGTTTTAAAAAGAAGTTGGCATCTGTTTGGTGTAAACCATGTATGGTATATGCAGTAATTTTTACGGAACGAATATTGGGTAATGCCTGTTTTTGAAAGTGTAAATTACCATATATCGTTTGCAGTGAATCGGCCAGATGTTTAAAAACAGGGAAATATTTTTTACCTGTATTATTACCCGAATCAATAATTTCACCGGCAGAGCCAAAGCTTCCCATATTGTAATCTTCTAAATGATGAGGTATATAAATATTGCACAATGCTTTTTCTTTAAAGGCATCTTCATCATTTCTAAAAAAAGCAATTTGTAGCAATACCTGCAATATATTATTAATTTTATCTTTTGGCAATAAACCATTTGCCACATTGCTGCCAATTAAAAAATTGGCTCCCATTTTTTGTGCATCAATTACCGGAAAATTTCTCACTACACCTCCATCTACTAATTTTTTACCCTGATAATCAACTGCTGTAAATACGGAAGGAATAGCCATGCTGGCACGGATGGCATACACAATTTCACCACTGTTTAATACCACACCATCACCGGTTGAAATGTTGGTGGCAATACATTCAAATGATTTCGGGAATTGTTTAAAGTTTTTGATTGAATATGCGGGGAAATACAATTCGTTTAACTTAAGCCATAACTCTTCCGATTCAATTACACCGCTGGGTAGGCGAAAACTATTGTTTACCCAGGGTAATTCAATAGCATATTTTCCGTAATCTGTTTTTTCCTGCATGCTGAACGAACGCAGTGAAATGTTGTTAGACAGTAATTGATCCCAATTGGTTTGTCGTGCAATTTGCTCAATGGTATCGGCAGAGTAGCCCAATGCATATAATGAACCAATTACTGCGCCCATGCTGGTTCCCGTAACGTAACGTATGGGTAGTTTTGCAGAATCAATGGCTTTTAAGATACCAATATGTGCCAAACCTTTTGCGCCACCACCGCTTAAAGTTAATCCCACTGCAGGCTGTTGTGCCATCAGTTGTATGAAGGATAAAAATAGCAGGAAACAAAATGTAAAAGCTTTCATACCATGAATGAAGTGTGAATTTACAGGAAACACCGCTAGTAGCAAAATAGCTGTAAAATGAATGAAAAACAGGGGGCGGTTATTACTCTATCCGTTTTAAAAACATATCATCAATTTTCTTAAATAAATGCTGTGGTTTAAAAACACGCCACTCCGGTATATCTAACAATTCAATGTAATAGTTTAATTTTTTCTTTCTAAAATCCTGTTGTGTTGCTTCGGGCATATTTAAGGCTACAATCCATCCATTCTCTTCGGTAACCTCATCAAACCATTCCTGATAATATTCTCTGTCACTGCTGTGAAAATTCAAAACATTTTCAGTAATTAGTATGTATTTGGTTATATGTTCAGCAAATAGCGGGTCTAAAACTTCTCGTTTTAATTCCATGATATCATTTTCAATGGCATCGTTCCACTCGCCAATCATTTCAATAATGACATAGTGATAATCATAATCTGCAAATAATATTTTAAGATAAAGCGTTTTGCTGCCAAAATCATCCCATTGAGGATGAATGTAAAAGTTGTAGATGGTTAGCGAGTATTCAAATTCACTATAGGTTCTTCCAAAGAAGGGTGAGTGCTTATCTTCTTCTGAAATATAAATATGACGCCAATTATAAAAAGGTTCAATATTATGCATGGTAATGAATTCTGGCAGCTTCAATTGCTTTTTTTACGCTGCCATACTGCAATAATAAAGATTTTGCCTGTTCGTAGTTGAGGTTGTGCAAATGTTCCATCACCATTTTAGCACCTCTGTCTACCAACTTGGCATTGGTGAGTTGCATATTGACCATTTTATTATCTTCTACCCGCCCTAATTGAATCATTACACTGGTTGAAATCATATTCAACACTAATTTTTGGGCTGTCCCGCTTTTCATACGGGTGCTTCCGGTTACAAATTCAGGGCCTACAATGACTTCAACGGGATAATCGGCTATGGCACTAATGGTGGAATGTGGATTGCAGGATATACTTCCTGTGGGTATATTTCTCTGTTTACAGGCTTGTAATGCGCCAACCACATAAGGGGTAGTGCCACTGGCCGCTAAGCCAATTACAAAATCATTTTTAGTAACATCAAAACTTTTCAAATCTTTCCATCCTTGTTCTAAACTGTCCTCTGCATTTTCAACTGCCTGTGTAATGGCTTTATCACCACCGGCAATAATGCCAACCACTAATCCATAAGGAACCCCATAGGTAGGCGGACATTCGCTGGCATCTAATATTCCCAATCTGCCACTGGTGCCTGCACCCATATAAAATAAACGCCCACCGGCCAACATCACATCAGTAATGGCTGCCACCAACTCTTCAATTTGCGGAATAGCTTTTTCAACAGCAAGCGGAACCGTTTTATCTTCCTGGTTAATATGTTGTAATAATTCCAAAATAGGCATTTTTTCTAAATGCCTGTAAGCTGAAGGTAGTTCTGTAATTTTCATCTGTTCATGCATAACATATCATTATCGGTGGTATTCAATCAAACCTGGCATGGGTTTTTGCTGTATTTTGCCAATTTTTATTTCGTATACTTGACAAAGTTCCTGCAAAATGTCGCTAAAACCAAATGCAACACTTCCAATAAAATTAATGGGATATTCCCAAATTTCCTTGTATTTTAGTAAATGTTGGTAAAAAAAGTCATTCAATCCATCTTCAATAATATTTTCAATCATGTAATGGCCGCGGTTTTCTGCAAGAAATATTGCAAATCCTGCTAAATAGCGACTGGCTAAGGGTTGTTGGTATACATTTTCTAAAATTTCTTTTGGCGTTAAGGCATATTTTTTATTAAAACGATGCATTAATTCCGGATCGAAAGTATTGTACAAATAATATTGAATTACTTTTTTACCCAAATAGGCACCACTGCCTTCATCACCTAAAATATACCCAATACCCGGACTGTTTTTGATGATTTTTTTTCCGTTGAAATAGCAGGAATTGGAGCCGGTACCCAAAATGCAGGCAATGCCTTTTTCATGGCCACACAAGGCTCTGGCTGCAGCTAATATATCGGTATTGATTTCAATGGTTGCCTGTTTAAATAATTTTTTTAATACACTGCGCATCATTTTTACATGATTCATATTACTTAAACCGGTACCATAAAAATAAATTTCATCAATAGCAGTTGTGTGTTTTAAATGGGGCAGTACTTCACTTTGTATGATTTCCAACATATCATCACTACCAAAAAAATAAGGGCTTAAACCCTGTGTGGTAAAAATGGATTTTTTACGAGGTTGTATCAGGCACCATTCGCATTTGGTAGCGCCACTATCTGCAATTAATTTAATAGCCATCATCAATTGGTTTTATGGTTGGGTTCAACAATGCATCCGTCAATTCAACATTAATACGGATATTCGCAATCTTGAATTAAGATACAAAGAAGCAGCATATTATGTCAGGAAAAAAATTAAGTATTTGGTTGCCATTATTATTAGCGGTTATTTTAGTGATTGGTATGATATTGGGCTATCAATTAAATGTTACAACCCAGTCAGGAAGTTTCTTGCACAATGGTGGCTCTTCTTCATTACAGGAGGTAATTGATTTAATTAATACAAAATATGTTGATGCCATTCGCCCGGATAGTTTTAAACAAGCTATGATTGAGCAATCATTGGCTAATTTAGATCCACATTCTGTTTATATTCCGCCTAAAGAAGTAAAGGAAGTGAATGAAGAATTGATGGGTAATTTTCAGGGCATTGGGGTTGAATTTCAGGTGTTTAATGATACCATTAATGTGGTAAATGTAATACCCAACGGACCGGCTGCTCAGGCCGGTATGATGGTGGGGGATGCATTATTAAAAGCCAATGACACCATTCAATTGGTAGGTAAATTGGACCCGCATAGTATTAAAAATAAGTTGCGCGGTCCATCCGGCTCAGTTGTAAAAATTACCCTTTTGCGGAATGGCCAACTACAAAATGTAACCATTAAACGTGGCAGTATTTTAGTGCCTTCGGTTGAAGTGGCCTATATGGTTACTACCGATGTTGGGTATATTAAAATTAACCGTTTCGGAGAACGCACTTTTGAGGAGTTTATGCAAAAGTTAGAGGGTTTGCAAAAACAGGGCATGAAAAAACTGATTTTGGATTTGCGTGGAAATGGCGGCGGAATTTTAACAGAAGCCACTGCTATTGCCGATCAGTTTTTAGATGATGAAAAGCTGATTGTGTATACTGAAGGCGCACATTCTCCCAGAATCGATTATCGTTGCAAACGCGATGGCATTTTTGAAAAAAATCCTTTAGTAGTATTGGTAAATGAAACTACTGCCTCGGCAAGTGAAGTATTATCAGGTGCATTGCAAGACTGGAACAGAGCCACCATTATTGGTCGCAGAACATTTGGTAAAGGATTGGTGCAACAACAATTTCAGCTTAGTAACGGTGGTGCTTTGCGTTTAACGGTTGCCCGCTATTACACGCCTTTGGGCAGAAATATTCAAAAACCTTACAATAAAGGCAAAGAAGCGTATGAGGACGAATTAATCAATCGTTTTCATGATGGAGAATTGCTGAAATTAGATTCCTCGAAATTAAAGGGGACTGCCTATAAAACACCCAATGGCCATTTGGTATATGGTGGTGGTGGCGTTACGCCCGATATTTTTGTGCCTTATGATACTACCTTATTGCGTTCATCGCTCAATAAAATTTTCTCTAAAAACACCATTAACAGGTATGTGTATAAGTTGTATTTGAAGAATAAGCAGTATTTCGATAATTTTAAAAATATGGAAGCATTTGAAAAAGCTTTTCAATTGAATAAAGCGAATTGGGTGAAACTGGAAGCCTGTTTGCAAGCAGATTCGCTCAGGTTGCCGCAATCGGCTATGGTGCGAAATGAATTGAAATTGCGCGTAAAGGCATTAATGGCGCGTCAACTTTTTGGTGCTACCGGTTATTTTGAAATCATTAATGCAAAAGATGAAACCTTTGAAAAAGCCTTACAACAAATGAAATAGTTTTCAAATGATTTCGTTTTTTGAGTAATAATTTATTTTGTTTGCCAGATAGAAAAATATGATTTGTGAATGGAAAAAATTTATATTTTAAGAAAAGGTAAATTAATTATCGGTCCTTTTAACTTAAATAAAATTGCAAAACGTGGTTTAAAAATATCAGACAAAGTTTGGTATGAAGGGTTAGAAGACTGGACACCGGTAGAAGAACTATCTCACTTAGTGCCTTGTATTATTACAAATAATAATTCGGACAATTCCTCTTTTTTCGAAAAAGTGTTTTCTTTTCTGAAATAATTTTTTCAATAAACTATTTTCTCAATTCTATTTCTTACTTAGCTTTAGCAAAAAAATGGAAACAAATATTTGGAAAGGTATTTTTCCTGCTTTAACCACTCCTTTTACGGTGAATGATACTTTAGATGTAGCGCTATTTTCTGAAAATATTGATGCACAACTAAATGCAGGCGTTCATGGTTTAATTATTGGCGGTTCTTTAGGAGAAGCCGCCGTATTAACTTTAGAAGAAAAAAAAATATTATTACAAACAGCTATAGCTAATAGTAACAAATCGGTGCCGGTATTACTAAATATTGCTGCTACAACCCTAAAAGAAGCGATTCAACATGTTGAGCTGGGTGTTCAAAACAACGCAAATGGGTTTATGTTATTGCCGCCCATGCGTTAT